>JAQBZA010000456.1 GCA_027622795.1 Planctomycetota bacterium
CCAGGTCTTGAACGCCAAGCAGCACAAGCGGGAGGCCGAGATCATCGCCCAGGCCGGGCGGATGGGCGCCGTCACGATCGCCACCAACATGGCCGGCCGCGGCACCGACATCATCCTCGGCGGCAATCCCGACACGCTCGCGTGGGCCAAGCTGCAAGACACCTACCCCACCCGGCTCGACGTGCCGAAGGCGGAGTGGGATGCCCTCGTGGCCGAGATCTCGACCCGGGAAAACATGAAGACAGAGGGAGAAAAAGTCCGCGGCATGGGCGGCCTGCAGATCGTGGGCACCGAACGACACGAGGCCCGCCGCATCGACCTCCAGCTGCGCGGTCGCTGCGGCCGGCAGGGCGATCCCGGCTCGAGCCGTTTCTTCCTCTCGCTCGAAGACGACCTGATGCGGATCTTCGCGGGCGAGTGGGTGAAAAACGTGCTCACCCGGCTCGGCATGCAGGATGGTGAGGCGATCGAGAGCCGGATGGTGACCCGCCGCGTCGAGGCGGCCCAGAAGAAGGTCGAAGAGCGAAACTTCGAGGTCCGGAAGAATCTCCTCGAATACGACGAGGTGATGGACGAGCAGCGGAAGCGGGTCTATGGCTTCCGGCAGAAGATTCTCGATGGCCACCCCTGCCGCGACCTGATCATGGAGATGGTTGACCGCCAGATCGACCAAAACATCGGCAGCTTTCTCGACAAGGACTACGGCCCGCAGACCTACGCCACCTGGGCCTCCGGCCATCTCTCCTGCGAACTCGACGGCAAGGATTTCCGTGGCCTCTCGCCAGACGAGGCCGAGCGGCTGGCCGTCGACGAGGCGATCCGCCAGTCGGAAGCGCAGATTTTCGACGCCGTCGAGGAGAATCTCCCCGAAGGTGAAGAGGAGAGCGAGTGGAACTGGTCGGCGCTGGCCACGTTTGCCAACGCCCGCTGGAAGCTGTCGGTGAACGACCGGGATCTCAAGCGGGCCGGCCGCGAGGGTGTGGCCGAACTGCTGCAGGAACGGGCCCGCGCCGCGATCCAGCGGCTCGACCTCGAGGAGGGGCGGCGGTTTCTGGCTCCCGACTTCGGTCTCCGGACAGCCGCCGGCTGGACAGAGTGGCGGTTTGGCCAGGCCCTCGACGAGTCGTTGATCGAATCGACCGGATCCGATGAATCCAATGCCGAGGCCTTCAAGGAGGCTGTCCGTCAGCTCTCCCGCGAGGTCTACGATCGCCGCGTGGAGCAGTATGGCGATGCGATGCCACGGATGGAGCGGGCGGTCGTGCTCCAGATTCTCGACAACGCCTGGAAGGATCACCTGCTGGCGATGGACCACCTCCGCTCGAGCGTCGGCTTGCGTGGCTACGCACAGGTCGACCCGAAGGTGGAATACAAGCGGGAGGGGATGCGAACCTTCGACCTGATGTGGCAGGGCATTGACGAGCGGGTGGTCGATATCGTCTATCGGATCGAACAGGTCGAGGCTGGCGCGATGCAAAGCGCCTTCAAGGAGACGGCCGCGATCCACGAGGATGCCTCGACGGCGACGCTCCCGGCGAGTGGCGAGCCGGGCGGGGACCAGCCTGCCTCCGACGCCCCGCTGGAGCCGATCCGCAACTTCGGCAACAAGGTCGGCCGTAATGACCCCTGCCCCTGCGGCAGCGGCAAGAAGTTCAAGAACTGCTGCGGCAAGTCGAGCAGCGTCGCCGCCGGATGATCGGTCGTCGTCGCGGCGGGCCGCATGCATGATCCTCGACCTCGGCTATCTCGTCGTTGCCCTGCTGGCCCTGCCGTGGGTGGCCTGGCGCAAGCTCTCCGGCGGCCGACCGGTCGCGGCCCCGTGGGTGCGGTTCACGGGCAGGATCGCCCCGCTGCCTCCCGCCACCGGCCCGCGGATCTGGCTGCACGGCGTGAGCGTGGGGGAGGTGCAGCTGCTGGCCGGGCTCGCTGAAGAATTACGGCAGCAGGCGGTGATCGCCGGCCGACCCGTCGACTGTGTCGTCTCGAGCTCGACGACGACGGGGCTCGCCGTGGCAGCCAAGCGGTTTGGTGCCGACCGCGTCTTTCCCTGCCCACTCGACTTCTCCTGGGCCGTGCGTCGGGTGCTCGATACCGTGCGGCCCGACATGCTCGTGCTGGGCGAGCTTGAACTCTGGCCGAACCTGATGGCGATCGTGCATGCCCGTGGCATTCCGATCGTGGTCGTCAATGCCCGCATGAGCGAACGCAGCTTCCGCGGCTACCGTCGCATCGAGCCGCTGGCCCGCCGCATGCTGGGCCGCACGAGCCTCGTCATCGCCCGGTCACCTGCCGACGCCGATCGCTTCGCAAGCCTTGGCGCCCCGGCGGTGATCACGGCCGGTTCACTCAAGTTCGACGGCGTACAGGGAGATCGACAGGATCCTGATGTGCTCAGGCTTCGCGGCCTCGCCGGCCTTCCCGATGACGCGATCGTATTCCTCGCCGGCAGCACGCAGGCTCCCGAGGAGCAGCTGGCGATCGATACGTTTCGTGCGCTGGCCGCGGCGCACCCGCGGCTGCGGCTCGTGATCGTGCCGCGGCATGTCGAACGGACGCCCGAGATTGCGGCGTTGCTCAACGCGACGGGGATGCCCTGGCAGCAACGCAGCCGACTCGATGCAGACGGAGCCGATCCCGCTGCCCGCATGCTGCTGGTCGACTCGACCGGTGAGCTCGGCTGGTGGTGGGGCGTTACGACGATCGCCTTTGTCGGGGGCAGCCTCGACGGGAAGCGGGGCGGCCAAAACATGATTGAACCGGCCGCCTATGGGGCTGCCGTGGCCTTCGGCCCCCACACCCGCAATTTCCGCGAGGAGGTGCGACTCCTTGTCGAGCAGGAGGCGGCGGAGGTGGTGCGGTCCGGCGAGGCACTGACCGCCTTTGTCCGTCGCTGCCTCGAGGACGCCGATTTCGCGGCTGACCGCGGCCGCCGCG
>JAQBZA010000457.1 GCA_027622795.1 Planctomycetota bacterium
CGCTCGCCGGTATCGTGCGGGCCCATGCTGCGGCAAAGCAGGCCGGGCTCAGGCTCGTCATCGGGGCGATGCTCGAGCCGGTCGACGCCGCGCCGCTGGTGGTGTGGGTGGCTGATCGCACGGGCTATGCCAATCTCTGCCGCCTGCTGACCCGTGGCTACGAGCAGGCCGGGGCTCAGGGCGATGCCGGCGGCTGTCGGCTTTCGCTCGACGACATCGCCATGCACTCGGGCGGACTCATCGCGGGGGTGCCGCTGGCGGCCTGTCTCTCCTCGGCAATGCATGTTGGAGGGATTCCTGCTCACCAGACGGACGAGCAGCAAATCGTTGACTCCTTGCTCGAATGGCGGTGGGTGTTTGGCGATCGGCTGCATGCGTTGGCCGAAGTGGCCCTCGAAGGGGATGACTCGCAGCGGCTCGCATGGTTTGCCCAGCTGGCCCGGCGGACTCGCGTGCCACTCGTGGCGGCCGGAGACGTCCGCTACCACGAGCGGTCGCGGATGCCGCTCTTCGATGCCCTCGCCGCGGTGCGTCATGGCGGCACGGTCGAGGAGATCCGTGACCAACTGCTCGCCAATGGCGAGCGGCATCTCCAGGAATCGTGGCGGATTGCCGAGCGATTCGTCACGGTGCCTGAGGCGGTGGAGCGGTCGGCCGAGATCGCGGCGCGGTGCACGTTTTCGCTCGACGAGCTGCGGTATGAATATCCCGATGCGGCGGTGCCCGCAGGCCGCTCGCCGCAGGAGTATCTCGCGCACCTGGCCTGGAAGGGGGCGGTGCAGCGGTATCCCGATGGCGTGCCCGAAGGAGTGCGTGAGCTTATCGGCCATGAGCTTGCGCTCATCGCCGAACTCGGCTACGAGGCCTATTTTCTCACCGTCTTCGACATCGTGCGGTTTGCCCGCCGCCGTGGCATTCTCTGCCAGGGACGCGGCTCGGCGGCCAATTCGGCCGTCTGCTATTGCCTGGGGATCACGTCGGTCGATCCGGCGCGGATGAATGTGCTCTTCGAGCGGTTTGTGAGCCGCGAGCGGCGGGAGGCACCCGATATCGACATCGACTTCGAGCACCAGCGTCGCGAGGAGGTGATCCAATACATCTACGAGACCTACGGCCGCACCCGGGCGGCGATGACGGCGGAGGTGATCTCCTATCGGCTGCGATCAGCCGTTCGCGATATGGCCAAGGCGCTGGGGCTGTCGCTCGACCGGGTCGATGCGCTGGCCGCGGTACTCGACGTGGCAGATGGCCTCGAGGATCTGCCGACGCGGCTGGCCGAGGCGGGAATCGATCCCGCCGGCGACACGGGCATGAGGCTCATGACGCTCGTCGGCCAACTCGTCGGCTTTCCCCGGCATCTCGGCCAGCATGTTGGCGGTATGGTGATGACGCGGGGCGACCTCTGCGACCTCGTGCCGATCCAGCCGGCGGCGATGGACGGCCGCACGATTATCCAGTGGGATAAAAATGATCTCGACGAGCTCGGCATCCTCAAGGTTGATTGCCTTGCCCTCGGCATGCTTTCCTGCATCCGCCGGGCCTTCGACCTGATCGAGTCGGCCGGGGGCCCAAGGCTCGCGCTTGCCACGGTGCCGGCTGAAGATCCGGTCGTCTATGAAATGGTCTCCCGGGCCGACACAGTGGGTGTGTTTCAGATCGAGAGCCGGGCCCAGATGAGCATGCTGCCGCGGCTCAAGCCAGCCTGTTTTTACGACCTCGTCATCGAGGTGGCGATCGTGCGGCCGGGGCCGATCCAGGGCGACATGGTGCATCCGTATCTGCGGCGGCGGGCTGGCGAGGATCCGGTGACCTATCCCAACGACGAGATCCGGAAGGTCTTGGAGAAGACGCTCGGTGTGCCCCTCTTTCAGGAGCAGGCGATGCGGCTGGCCGTGGTGGCGGCGGGCTTCACGCCGGGCGAGGCCGACCAGCTGCGACGGGCCATGGGCGCCTGGCGGCGGCCGGGGCTGATCGAGGAGTTTCGCCAGAAGCTGATCACCGGCATGCTCGCGCGGGGGCTGTCGCAGCGGTTTGCCGAGCAGGTGTTTGGCCAGATCCGTGGCTTTGGCGAATACGGCTTCCCCGAATCCCATGCGGCGAGCTTCGCGTTGCTCGTCTATGTATCGGCCTGGCTGAAGCGGCATCATCCGGCGGCCTTTACGGCCGCGCTGTTGGGCAGCCAGCCAATGGGGTTTTATGCACCAGCCCAGCTCATTCGTGATGCGAAGGCGCATGGTGTGAAGGTGCTGCCGGTCGACGTGAATGCCAGCCACTGGCATGCCGCGCTCGAGCTGCCCAAGAAAGCCGAGGGGTGCAGGCCTGGCCCGGGCTCTGGCATCGGAGAGCAGCCGGCCATTCGGCTCGGGCTCGAGCAGGTATATGGCCTGGGGGAATCGGCAGGCATGCGGATCGAGGCCGCCCGCACCGACGGCCGCTTTCGGCTTCTCCGCGATCTGGCCCGCCGGGCCGGGCTGGGCCGCGAATCGTTGCTGCACCTGGCCCGGGCCGGGGCCTTGGGATCACTTGGCCTCGACCGGCGGCGGGCGGTCTGGGAGGCGATGCGGTTTCTCGACCGCCCCGGCAGCATGCCGCTGTTGGATCAGCTCGCCGATGACGAGGAAGATGATGATGACACCGAATCAAGCGACAGCGACAAAATCCTTGGTGATAAGTCCTTTAGCCACGAAACGATGTCGGATCGTTTGCGGCTGCCGCCGATGAGCCGGCAGGAAGAGGTGATCGCCGACTACCGCACCACAGGCCTGTCGCTCGCTGCCCATCCGTTGCAGTTCGAGCGGCAGCGATGTACCGCCGAGGGCATCATCACGATCGCCGCCGCGACGGCAGCCCCGGAAGGCCGTCGTGTGCAGGTGGCGGGGATCGTGCTCACGCGGCAGCGACCGGCGACAGCCAAAGGCATGGTCTTCCT
>JAQBZA010000458.1 GCA_027622795.1 Planctomycetota bacterium
CCCTCGCGGCGGACGCCGCCGGCGGCGCTGGTGGCCCGCACCAGTTCGAGGCTGCGGCGGGAGGCCTCGTCGATCTCCATCAGCGCGTTAGACCGCCAGGCGGCGAGGGAATCGATCCGCTGCACCGCGGCGGGTTCATTTTCGTCGAGGTAGGCGACGATCCCGCCGGCCGCAGTGATGCCCGGCAGGTCGCCTGGCAGATCGAAGCCGAGCCCCTCGAGCCGCTGGCCACCCAAGGCCCGATCGACCGCCGCCCGGGCCGTCGCCTCGTCAAACCACCAGTCGGGCCGGCAGGTGATCGGGCGGAGCGCTCCGGCCGACCGCACGATCGTCGCCACCGCATCGCGATCCTTGTCGGCACAGAGTACCTCGGCAGGATCGAGCCGCAGCAGATGATCGGCAGCGTCGTCGCGCGACACGACCGCCGCCTCAAACCGCCCGGCTGCAACATCGATCCAGGCCAGCCCGGCGAGCACGTCATCCTGGTCGGCAGCCACCAGCGGCACGATCGCGAGCAGATAGTTGGGCCGCGACGGGTCGAGGAGCGATTCGTCGGAGGCGATGCCGGGCGTGACGATCCGCGTGACTTCCCGCCGCAAGAGGCCCTTCGTAGTTTTGGGGTCGTCGATCTGTTCGCAGATCGCGACGCGGCGTCCGGCGGCGACGAGCTTCACCAGCTGCACGTCGAGCTGGTGGTGGGGGAAGCCAGCCATCGGCGTGGCGTCGGGCCCCTTGTCGCGGCTCGTCAGCGTGAGGTCGAGGAGGTCGGCCGCCTCGCGGGCGTCGTCGCCAAACAGCTCGTAAAAGTCCCCCATGCGAAACAGCACGAGGGCCCCGGGGCACCGCGCCTTGGCCGCCTCGAATTGTTGCATCATGGGGGATGCCATGCGGCGAAATGTAGCAGCCTTTGACCCTGATCAAGCGCGGGCGTACAAAACAGTGCGGCGCGGACGCCGATGAGAGGCCCCTGCGAGGGGGACCTGTGAACCTGGTCAGGGCCTAACCGCAGCAGCCATAAGCAGTCGTCCCTTTGTGCGGAGGGCCTCTCATCGGCGTCCGAGCGGCCGCCCCCGTGACGGAGCACTGCATGGCTGAATCGGCCGCCTATCAAGTCGTCGCCCGCCGCTATCGACCGCAGCGGTTTGACGAACTCGTCGGCCAGGAGCATGTGGCCCGCGGCCTCTCCGGGGCGATCGAGTCGGGGCGGATCGGCCATGCCTATCTCTTCACCGGCGCCCGCGGTGTGGGGAAGACGAGCGCCGCCCGGATCTATGCCAAGGCGCTCGAATGCGCCGCCGGCCCGGCCGCCGAGCCCTGCAACCAGTGCGATGCCTGCCTGGCGATCACGGCCGGGCAGGATGTCGACGTGGTCGAGATCGATGCGGCCAGCAACCGCGGCGTCGATGAGATCCGCCAGCTGCGGCAAAACGTGGCGGTGCGTCCGGCCCGCGGCCGCTTCAAGATTTACATCATCGATGAAGTGCACATGCTCACGCGGGAGGCCTTCAATGCCCTCCTCAAGACACTCGAGGAGCCGCCGAGCCACGTAAAATTCGTCCTCTGCACCACCGAGCCCGACAAGCTGCCGATCACGATCCTCTCGCGTTGCCAGCGGTTTGACTTTCAGACTGTCGGCATTCCGGCAATCGCCCAGCGGCTGGCGCAGATTGCCGAAGCGGAGAAGGCCGACGTCGATCCGGCCGCGCTCGATCTGATCGCCCGTCGGGCCGCCGGCAGCATGCGGGACAGCCAGTCGCTGCTAGAGCAACTGCTCGGGGCTACGGGTGGCCCGATCGGTGTCGATGATGTGCATGCCGTGATCGGGACGGGTCGCGAAGAGAAGATCGGCACGCTTGTGACGGCACTAGCCTCACGCGACGCCCCCGCGGCCCTGGCCGCCCTCGATGCGGCGCTGGCCGGAGGAGCCGATCCCGGTGGTGTGCTCGAGCAACTGATCGCGGCGCTCCGCGACGGCTTGCTGGCAAGCGTCGGCTGCGGCAGGGAGATGCTCCACGAGGGGGAGGGCCTCGGCGTCGACCTGGCGGCAGTCGGCATGCAGCTCGGCACGGAAACCATTCTGGCGATGCTGCAAATCATTGATCAGGCACTCGGGCGGATGCGGACCAGCGGCCACGCGGCCGTGCTTGCCGAAATGGCGATCGTGCGGCTGGCCGGCCTGGAAAATCTCGACTCGCTCGCCGACGCGATCCAGCAGGTGAAGGCGGCAGCAGGATCGGCACCGCCACGTCCGCAGGCGTCGGCGGCCGTCCCACGTCCGCAGGCGTCGGCGGCCGTCCCACGTTCGCAGGCGGCCGCCCGGGCTGAGGCCCCGCCGCCGCGCGAAAAAAAAACGGCTGACCGACCGCTGAGCGACCGCCCGCATGATGGCGAAGCCGATGATCCACCCGGAGCGGCGCCGCCGGCGGAGATCGCCGCGGCCCCCGCACCGCCAACTGCGGAGCCGATCGAGGTGTGGCGGCGTGCCGGTGAGGCCGTGGGCGGTCTGGCGGTCGATTTCGCTGCCGAGGCAAGCCACGTGAGGTGGCAGGGTGATCTGCTCGAGGCCACGATTCCAGGGTCGGCCGCGACGGCGATCACGTTTCTCCGGCGGCCGCAGACAGCAGCCAGCCTCGCCGCGGCAGCCTCGGAAATTGTGGGCCGCGCGGTGAAGATCACAGTTGTGGTCGATGATACCGCTCCTGCCCCGGCTTCTGAGGCACCGCCGAGTCCACATGAGCCGCCCCCGCGGCGGCCAGCAGCCTCGCAGTCGGCGTTGGTTCGTGAGGCGATGGACCATCCCTTCGTGGTGCATGCCCGCCAGGTGTTCGATGCGGCGATTCGCAAGGTGGAGCCCCCGCGGCAGCCGCCGCCGGCGGCAGTATCGGCTGCCGAAAGCGATGGCGATGCGGACATCGAGGGGG
>JAQBZA010000015.1 GCA_027622795.1 Planctomycetota bacterium
CTGGCCACCCAGCTGCCGCCGGGCATGAAGTTTGTGCGGGCCAACAATGCGGGCTTCTACGACGAGCGGCATCATCGCGTGCTCTGGAGCCTTGAAGAACTGCCACCGGGCGAGACGGGGACCGTCGAACTGGTCGTGATGCCGGTGGCCCTCGGTCCCCAGAAGCTACTCACCGCCGCCCGCAACCCGGCGGGGCTTTCCGACCAGATCGCCAATACAATCGAGGTCGATGGGCTCGCCAGCCTCACCTTCCAGATCACCGACAGCGAAGACCCGATCGAGGTCGGCGGGCAGACCGAATACGTGATCCGCGTCGGCAATCAGGGCACGAAGCCGGCCAGCGGCGTACGGCTCGCCGCCACGCTTCTGGGCGACCTCGAACCGATCGAGGCGAGTGGTCCGGCTGGCCATCGGATCGAAAACCTGACCGTCTTCTTCGAACCGCTCGCCTCGCTCGTGCCCACCGAGGAGGCGACCTACAAGATCCGCATCCGCGGCCGCCGCGCCGGCGACCACCGCGTGCAGGTGCAGCTCACCAGTGACGACCACGCCGCGCCGATCACGAAGGAAGAAGTGACGCGGGTCTACGCCGACCGCTAGCGGGCATCCTTATTCACTGTAGTAATGGCCTGAGAAACTGAGAACGGTGGGCGAGAGGCGCGGCGACGCTTAAGGAGCGTTGGGGTTCTCCTCACCCCGCGTCTGGGAGACCTCATGGACAACCGCCTGCTACCAACCGGTTTTTTCGGACTGACCTTTATCGTGTTCGCCATGCCACTGCGGGCTGAGACAACCCAGGAAGACTTTGGGCCTGACGTCACTGCGGCGATCTACAAGCATGCTTCTGGCGACGACCTTTGGATCTACCGCTTCGATCCAGCCGGCCACAATCTCAAAACAGATCGGTGTCCAGCCGTCGTATTCTTCTTTGGTGGAGGCTGGAATGGTGGCACGGTTAAGCAGTTCCAGCAGCAGGCCCGCTATCTCGCGGGCCGAGGAATGGTGGTCTTTCTCGCTGACTACCGGGTGATGTCGCGACAGGGCACCGCACCCGATGCCTGCGTTGCTGATGGAAAGTCAGCGGTTCGTTGGATCCGCGCCCACGCCGACACGCTGGGCATCGATCCCGACCGCATCGCAGCCGGCGGTGGCTCCGCTGGCGGACACATCGCAGCAGCCACCGGCATCTGTGATGGACTTGATGATCCAGCCGATATAGACCACGGGATCTCGAGCAAGGCCGACGCCCTGCTGCTGTTCAACCCGGTCTATGACAACGGGCCAGAAGGCTATGGCCACAACCGGGTGAAGCCCTGGTTTCCCGCCATCTCACCAGCCCACAACATTTCAGCTGACGACCCACCAACGATCGTCTTTCTCGGCACCAAAGACAGCCTGATTCCGGTCGAGACTGCCGAGCGGTTTGATGCGGCCCTGAAGGATGCCGGCATCCGGTCAGAGCTGCGGCTGTATCCCAATCAGCCCCACGGCTTCTTCAACGAATCAAAGAGCCCCGAGGCATTCCTGGACACCGTAAAACAACTGGATGCATTTCTCGTCTCACTCGGCTGGCTGACCGGCCCCGCAGACGAGGACCTTCTGCAGAGTCTTCGCAGCACACGTAAGTGACCATTGCCGAAGAGTCTCGTGGCTCACCGCAGCACAGCACCGACGCGGCGTCCACACTCCGCGACCACAGCGTCAATCACGCGGGCCGCCTCGTCGCCGGAGAGCGTGCCGGAGTCGCTGCGGAGCCGAAGCGACACCACCACGCTTTTCTTGCCGGCGCCCAGCCGCTCCGCATCCTGCCAGACCTGCACCAGCGTGCACTGCTCCACGAGCGGGCCGGCCGCCGCATGAATCGCCGCTGCGATCCCGGACCATGGCACCCCCTCGTCGACCACGAGGTTGATATCCCGCTCCACCGCCGGAAAGTCGCTCGGCCGCACGAGCCGACGCTCTTCGGCAATCGCAAAGTCAAGCCGATCGAGCCGCAGTTCGAAGGCAGCGACCGGACCGATCAGCGAATGCGCATCCAGCAGCACGGCGGCGATCTCGCCAACCACACCCACCCGGGCAGGCTGCAGTTCGCGACGATGAAGCACGATCTCAGCGGCCCGGCCGGCTACAAACAGGTCGCTGACAAACGGCCGATATTCGACACACGAGTCGCCCCCGGGCGGCAGGCGGCCCGCGCCGATGCCAAGCCTCGCCAGCACGGCCTCGGCCAGACCCTTGGCCCGCAGATACTCGCCCGCCGTCACGAGCGACACAAGCAGCGGCTCCTCGACGGGCGACTCCGCCAGCAGGTCGGCCGGCGGCGCGGCCGTGCGCGGCACATAGGCATGAGCAATTTCAAAGAGCTCGCCGTGCGGCGCGCCCACTGCCAACGTGCCGGCACGCGCCTCGAGCAGGCTCGGCAAGAGCGTCCGCCGGAGCCGATCGGCCCCGCGAATGAGCGCCGGTTGACAGACCAGCGGCGGCGCCTCGCTCCACGGGCTCTGTGTCTTTTCCAGCGGCTCAGCCACCACGCTCCGAGTCATCGCCTCGCAGAAGCCAGCGGCCACCAACACCTCGGAGACGGCGCGAACCGCGCGTTCGCGTGATGAGAGTTCCACCGGCCGGGCCGCGATCGGCTGATCCTCGGGCACCCGGTCATAGCCTTCGATGCGGGCGATCTCTTCGACGAGGTCGATCTCCCGCCAGGCATCCCGCCGCCAACTCGGCGCCCGCCACCGTGACGCTCCCGCACCTGACGATTCCTGAACGAAGCCGAGGCTCATGAGGATTTCCCGCTGCCGCGGGCCGGGCACCTCCACTCCGAGCACCTCGGCGGCGCGGCTGTCGCGAAGCTGCATGGTGGCCGGTGAACAGGCCAGGGCTCCCGCCTCGACCACGCCGGCCGCCAGACTGCCTCCGGCGAGTTCGACAATGAGCGCCACTGCCCGCCGGCTGGCCCAGTCGACGGCGGCCGGATCGGGGCCGCGCTCAAAGCGATACGACGAGCCACTGGCCAGCACCAAGCCGCGGGCCGCCGCCCGCACCGCCAGCGGGGCAAACTGCGCCGACTCGAGCAGGATGTCGGTCGTCGCGTCACTGATTTCGGAGTCGGCCCCACCCATCACGCCGGCCAGTGCCACCGGCCGCTCCGCGTCGGCGATCACGCACATCTGATCGGTGAGCGTGTAGGTCTTGTGATTGATCGCGGTAAACGCCTCACCCGCCACGGCCCGGCGGACGACGATCTGCCCGCCCCGCAGCTTCTCGAGATCGAAGGCATGCAGCGGCTGACCGCATTCGAGCATCACGTAATTCGTGATATCAACCACGTTATTCACGGTCGCCACGCCGACCGTCGCCAGCCGCTCGACGAGCCACGGCGGGCTGGGGCCGATCCGCACGCCGCGGATCACACGGCCGCAGTAGAAGGGGCAGATCTCGGGCGACCGGATCTCGATCGCGATGCTCTCCGCAGCCGCTGGCCCGGTCCCGGCGGGCCGCGGGTCGGGCACATGCAGCGGCCGGCCGAAGAGCACGGCGAGCTCACGGGCCACGCCGATGTGGCCGAGCCAGTCGGGGCGATTGCTCGTCACCTCGATCTCGATCGCCTCGTCGGCACCGTGGGCCGTGGTCGACTCATGATTGAGCCCGGCCATGAGGAGCCGCTCCACGATCTCCTCGGTGGGAGCGTCGAGGTGCACGTAGTCCGCTAGCCAGGTTCGGGAGAGGATCATCGACGGCTCAAAACTGCTCGAGGAAGCGGACGTCGTTGCGGTAGAAGTCGCGAATGTCGGCCACGCCATACCGGCGGGCGGCGATCCGCTCCACGCCGAGGCCGAAGGCAAATCCGGTGACCGCGTCGGGATCGTAGCCGACCGCCTCGAGCACGGCCGGATCGACCATGCCGGCGCCCCCCATCTCGATCCAGCGGCCGCCCCACTCCATGTCGACCTCGACGCTCGGCTCGGTGAAGGGGAAGAACGACGGCCGAAACCGCACCTTCACATCCCCACCGAGAAAGCTCGACGCGAAGAATCGAAGCACGCTCTTGAGGTGCGCCATCGTGGTGCCCGGCTCCACGAGCAGCCCCTCCACCTGATGAAACATCGGGTAGTGGGTGGCGTCGGCGGTGTCGGGCCGATAGACCCTCCCGAGCGACACGATCCGCAGCGGCGGCTTCCGCTGCTCCATCACACGGATCTGCACGGTGCTCGTCTGTGACCGCAGCAGGAGCGGATCGGCCCCACGGGCCACGGCGAGGTAAAAGTTGTCGAGCGGATCGCGGGCCGGATGCTCGGTACCAATCGCGAGGGCCTCGAAGTTGTGCCACTGGTCCTCGACCTCCGGGCCCGTCACGCTCTCAAATCCGAGCCGGGCCATGATCTCCTGCACGCGACGGATCGTCTGCGTGATCGGATGGAGGTGGCCGAAGCGGAATGGCTCGCCTGGCAGCGTCACATCGATCGCTTCCACGGCGGTCGTGGTGCCACCGGCCAGCCGCGCCTGCGCCGCAGTAAGCAGCGCCGTGATCGCCCCCTTGGCATCGTTGAAGTGCTTGCCGGCCGCCGGCTTGTCGGCCGGAGCGAGGCCGCCGAGCATTTTTTGGATCGACTTCAGCCGGCCGCTGCGGGCGCCGAGAAACTCAACGCGAGCGCCCTCCACGGCAGCCTCATCGGCAGCAGCGTCGAGCGCGGCAGATGCTTCCGCACGCAGGCCTTCGATCTCGGCCAGGAATGCATCGAGTGAGACGGCTGCCACCGGGCGCGTGCCCCCTGCTCAGACGGAACGAAGGGGTCAGGCGGCGGCAACTGGCTCCGGCAGGCCCAAGCCCTGGCGAACGCTCTCGACAACGGCATCGAAGCCGGTCGGGTCGAGCACGGCCATCTCGGCGAGGGTGCGGCGATCGAGTTCACAGCCGATCTTTTCCAGGCCGGCGATGAACTGGCTGTAGCGGAGGCCCCGCTCGCGACAGGCGGCATTGATGCGAATGATCCAGAGGCGGCGGAAGTCCCGCTTCTTGCGGCGACGGTCACGACGGGCAAAAACGCCCGCTCGGATGAGCGATTCCTTGGCGGTGCGGAGCAGTTTTCGCCGGCCACCGACGGAACCCTTGACCCGCTTGAACAACCGCTTCTTGGCCCGCAGACGCGGGACGACACTCTTGGTACGCATGGCTCTGGACGTTCTTGCTGGGCGGGCTGAGAAAACTAACGAGCCCTTTACTGTCGCCGATCGAGCGAAAATTGCAAGGCCTGGGCGACTGAGCAGGTCGGGCGATCCTGTGTCCGACCCGCGGCTTGAAAATCTGGGCCATTTTTCGCCGAAAAACGCATCTTTAGGCCATAGCGGTGAAGCCGAGGGCACTGCCGAGAACGGCTCGGGGAATTGGTGCGAATTTTTTTGTGACGATTCCCGGCTTGCGGCGACCATATCAGTGGGAGCCGACGGGCCACCTGCCTGATTCACCGCCAGCATGGTGTCTGATTCTCGTCGGTTGCATACCCACTCTGCTGTTCCCAGCCCACGTTTTTCCTTTGCCTGCGATCGAAAGGGAATCTCACGATGCATTGCCTTGTGTCTCAATGTGTCTCTCTTGGAATGCCTCCCTCACCAGCAGTGCCGACGTTCATGCGTGGCTGGCGGCTGTCATCCCTCATTGTTGCTGCTGGAATTGCCCTACTGGGCTGTCTCCATGACCAGAGATGCCGTGCGGCCAAGCCCGAAGAAACCAGCGAGTCGACCTCCGAATCGTCCTCCGAAACACAGGAGGATCGGAGCGTTAAGAAGTCATCCCGACGCACAGGCGTCAGGGCCTCGGCCAGTGCATCAGGCATGATGTCGGGTTCTGCCAGCGGCCATGCGGCTCAACGGGCCTTCGGGAACGGGCAGACGCCGCGCACTGGTAGCCGCATGGGCTCACTCGGAGAGGCTGGTAGCCATTCCACCCTTCGGGGCGAGATGAAGATGCAGGTCTCGGTCTCGACAAACGACGATGACGAGAATGACGACATTTCTAACGATGAGGAATTGCAAGTCGATGATCGCTATGCCGGTTCCACACTATCCGATGGAAAGGATGCTGATGACGTGCGTGTGAGTCGCCGATTCGATCGCGGCCAACGGATCACGACCATCGAGCGTGCTGGTGAGACCATCACCATCAATGACACTCCGAGGCGAATCGTGGTCCACCGGATCGACCACACCGTCGACCCTCCCGCTTCAAGCTATCTTGCTGCCGCCTCACCGAAGGCACTCGCGGCCAAGGATCCGGCAGCCTACGATCTGTACGAGCGGCACGTGCTTCAGACGCCAATCCACGAGCCCGACATGGCGAATCCTGGCTTCCCCCGAATGCCTTCGTTCCGCGGCATGCCCGACCTCCCGCGGACTGGTAATCCTGAGATGGACCGCATGCTCAATGGATTTTTCAACGACCAGCAGTGAGCGTCGGGGCGACGATTCATCCTCAGCCGTGAGTCAGTCTTTAATCGCTCGCGCCCGGGATGGCGACAGATCTGCGTTTGGTGAGTTGGTGCGGCTCCACGAGCGGCCTGTGCGGACATACCTTGCCCGGCTTCTCGGTGATCTGCACGCCGCAGACGACGTTGCCCAGGATGTGTTTATGGAGTCGTTTCGCCTCCTCGACCGCTACCGCGGCGAGGGTGCATTTCAGTCATGGCTCTTGGCCACTGCTCACCACAAAGCGGTGTCGCTCCTGCGGTCACAGGCCCGTCGCCGCACAGAACCAGTGGCCGACATCGAAGCGGCTTTGGCGACAGTCAGGCTTTCAAAGGCTGGGGAACCGGGCTTCGATCCGGCCGAGCAGGAGCGACTCGGAGTGACGCTGGCCACATGTCTGGAAAAACTACCCGCCAAGTCTCGCAGCCTCGTGGAACGGCATTACACATCGGGCGAGTCTGCCGAAGCGATTGCCCGCTCGCTTGGTCGAAGCGGCAGCGCCGTACGAATGGCACTCCTTCGTATTCGCACCACCTTGGGCGAATGTATCGCCCGCAGTCTGGCCTTGCCGGGAGGAACCAAATGAGTGACCTCCCCGATGCCATGCTCGCGGATGCCTGGGGCCGCCGTCTGGAAGGAGAACCAGACCCGACGGGAACCGAGGTACTGACCGAAGCTCTCCACTCGACGGCCCCGGGCTCCGGGGATGGGCTTGCATCTCGCTTGGTGGCGGATGAACAAATCGACCGCCTGCTCCGGTGCTGGCTGGCCCCGCCGGCAGCGGCCGAACAGTTCATTGCCGGGGTGATTGCCGCAATCGATCCCCCGGGGATTGACGTTCCCGCGGCTGAAGCGACACCGAATACGACCCCGCTGCTGCCCTCCAACGGCAGATCAAGCGGTACGGAAGCGGGCATTGAATTGCCGGCGCAGCAGCCGATGCAGTCGGCCACATGGACCCGAGGCGGTCCCAGTGCTGGTGGGTTGCCGATGGGTATTCACGAATTGGCATCAGGTACTACTACGGTGGAAGCTGTGCCGGGGCTGATCGTGACACTCCAAGCTCCAACCGAGATCCAACTCGGCCCTGGCCCGCTCCTTGATATTCGCCGCGGCCGCGTGTGGGCAACGGCCGAACCGACCACAACCGTGCGGATTGTCACTCCTGCAGCTGCCGTTACTGAGCTTGCTGGCGAGATCCTTGTCGATGTCGCGACCTCCGGAGCAACCAGCGTCGAAGTGCTCTCCGGAGAGGCCTCCTTTGCCGATCTGGTCGCTCGTGGTCGTGCCACCGCGTTACGCGAGGGTCAGCGGGCCACCGCGGAACCGAAAGCCGCAGCAGCAGCCGGGGCCATGTCAGGAAGCAGCATCCGCACCGGCGGGGGTACGAGCATCTCGATCAGTGAGCAGGTCATCAACGGTCGCTTCCGGGGCACGATCACCATTGATGGTAAGACCCAGGTTTTTGAGTCGCGCGAGGCTTTTGAGAAGGCCAAGCGAAACCTGCAGCCGTGAGCCGATGCTGCCCGACAACTGTGCGTTGATTGTGACGACCAACGCCTGAGCCATCACCACGAGAGCGCACTTAGGTTAGCTGTAGCAACCATGCGGCAATCCAGGAAGAATTCCAGATCTGGCGATGGAGCCAGCCGGAGGGCAAATGAGCCGCTCAAAGCCCGGCACTGGGTTTTCAGGCAGAGCCCAGTTCCGGCATCACGTCGGTCTTTTCCAGCAGGTACTGGGGCCGACCGGTATGGTCGTGGAACTGTGTTGAAACGGGATCGATGCCGAGATGGCGGTAGCAGGCCGCAAGCACTTCGGAAAAGTGGACCGGACGGTCGGTGATGGCGGCAGCGTGGCGGTCGGTCGCCCCGATCACCTGACCGGTTCGCCAACCCCCTCCGGCGAGCAATCCGCCGCCCACCTGGGGCCAATGATCTCGACCGGCGTCCTTATTGATTTTTGGCGTACGACCGAACTCACCCCAGGCCACGACTGCCACGTCCTTGTCGAGCCCTCGATCATGCAAGTCCTCGATGAGGGCGGAGAGCCCCTGATCGAACTGCGGCAGGTGTGTGTTTTTCATGCCGTTGAACGTGTCGCTGTGGAAGTCCCACCGACCAAAGTTGAGCGTGACAACCCGGGCGCCTGCTTCGACCAACCGCCGGGCCATCAGGAAGTGCTCAAGATTCCGGGGCGCACCGTCACCGAAGCGGTTGGCGTCTCCCTTCCCGTAGCGTTCCCGCACATGCTCCGGCTCCTCCGAAATATCGAGGGCCTTTGCAAGCCGGTTGCTCGTGAGAATGTCGAAGGCAGTCTCGTGCAGCGAATCCATCCCATCCAGCAGGCGGCTCGCATCAAGATCGCGACGCAGCCCGTCCAGCCGACCGAGTAAGCCGCGGCGGTCGGCCATCCGCGACCCCGCGCCATCGGCAAGTACAATGTCGGTGCTTGCCGGTCCACTTGGCCTGAAGGCAGCATGGGAAACCCCGAGAAAACCTGGCAGGCCTGGAGAGCCATACGGTGGATGCCCTGCATCGGGTGACAGGCCGACAAACGGTGGCAACGATGCATGGACTGGCCCAAGCGTTTTGGAGGCAACCGACCCAATGCTTGGCCACCCCCCCGGTGGCTGCTTGCGAACCGAGCGGCCCGTGTAGCAGATGAATGAATCGTGATTGCCGTCCGGTGAGCCATGCACACTCCTCAGCACCACGCACTTGTCCATAATGCGAGCCAGTTGGGGCATGTGTTCACAAATCTGGAGGCCGGGCACATTCGTGGAGATGGGACGGAACTCCCCGCGAATCTCGGCAGGCGCCTCCATCTTCATGTCGTACATGTCCTGATGCGCCGGCGCACCGCACATGTAAATCATGATCACGCTCTTGTGACTACTCCGGATACCCGCAGTCTGCTCGGCTCGGAGAATCTCCGGTAGCGAGAGCCCGCCTACGCTGAGGGTGCCGATCCGCAAGAGATCTCGCCTCGTGAGACCGTCGCAGAACCGCGAGCGACCCGCGGGCCGACCGGAAAGCACTGTCAACATGGCATCAACTCCTGTCTTTCCCGAGGGAATCTCGACTCTTTTTACCATCGGCACGCCGGCCTGTCAGCCGATATACTAATCCGTTGAAGTGTTGGACAAATCGTTGCCGCAGCAATGATCGGGCTCCTCAGGCCTTTCCCTCAGGTGCGTCTCATGCTGTCAATATTCGGTGGTCACCAAAACCTTTGTAGCGGCCCAACCCGCCGGGATTTCCTGACGATCGGAGGGCTGTCGTTTGGGATGGGTGGGCTCTCGCTCGCTTCGATCCTGCGGGCTGATGAGCAGACTCCGGCAACCAGTGGTTCCCGACGACATAAGTCGCTCATCAACATCTTTCTGGCAGGTGGCCCGCCCCATCAGGATCTTTGGGATCTGAAGCCCGACGCCCCGAGCGAGATCCGCGGAGAGTTTCGCCCCATCTCCACGAACGTGCCCGGCATCCAGATCTGTGAAGTCTTTCCACAACTCGCGAAGCGAATGGATCGGTGCGCGATCATCCGTTCGGTCGTCGGCTGTGAGGGCGCTCACGCGGGCTACCAGTGCATGACCGGATGGCCAGAGAATAATCTTCGGACGATCGGTGGCCGACCATCGATCGGTGCGGCGATCGCAAAACTTCGCGGACCAGTCGATCCATCTGTGCCTCCCTTCGTCGGACTTGCTGCCCGCACCAAGCATGTTCCCTGGAGCGATTCGGGCGTGGCCGGTTTTCTCGGTCCGGCGTACAACGCATTCAAGCCAGATGGCCAGGGACTTGAGAACATGACCCTCTCGTCACTGTCGCTTGAGCGGCTCTCGAATCGCCGCCACCTGCTCGCGGGCCTCGACCGACTTCGCCGCGATGTCGATGCCTCAGGCATGCTTGAGGGCATGGACAGCTTTGGCCAACGAGCCTTCGATGTGCTGACTGGCAGCCGGTTGCTCGAAGCGATGGATCTCTCGAAGGAGGATCCCAAAATCCGTGCTGCCTATGGGGACGGCACCCCGTACAAGTACCAATACGACGGTGCTCCAACCTGCAACGACCACCTCCTCATCGCACGACGGCTGATCGAGGCCGGGGTGCGAGTGGTCAGCCTCAGCTATGGCCGCTGGGACAGCCACGGCCAAAACTTCGATCTCGTTCGTGATCACGGATCGAAACTTGATCAGTGCCTCTCGGCCCTCCTCGATGATCTCGGGGCTCGTGGCATGCTCGACGATGTGACGATCGTTGTTTGGGGTGAGTTCGGCCGTACTCCGAAGATCAATCCTCAGGCCGGCCGGGACCACTGGCCACAGGTGAGCACGGCACTGCTCGCCGGAGGTGGGCTACGGACCGGCCAGGTGATTGGTGCTACCAACCGCCTTGGTGAACATGCCACCGATCGGCCCGTTCATATGCAGGAAATCACGGCCACGCTCTACCACTCCCTCGGCATCGCAACAGCCGACACGACGCTCGTGGACATGACCGGACGGCCCCAGTATCTCGTCGAGCGGCAGCCAATCGCCGAACTCGTGTGATCTGTGGCGATGGCGCCGCTGAGTCGTGGCAGAGTGATCACTTCTCATCGCGCCGGCGTTGGTTCGACAGCGTGAAGCGGATTCGGATTGGTGACATTCCAGATTCTCAGTCGGCCATCATGACTTCCTGCGACGACCGTCGGGCCGATGACAGCGAGCGATTGGACAAAGTCGCCTGCCCCAGTCAACTGGCGAACCGCTGCGCCACTGGCCACATTGAAGACACGGACCGTGGCATCGCCAGAGGCCGCCACAATCTCGTCACCTTCGCCAATAAAGCGGACACCCGTAACTTCCCGGCCCGGGCCCTGAATCGTCCGCTGTTGTTCTCCGGAGTCGACGGTCCAGACCTTCACGACATTATCCGCGCCGCCCGTGACAAGCCGCCGGCCATGTGCCTGCCAGGCGACCGCGAGGACGTGGCCGGTGTGTCCCTCGAAAGATCGTTCTGTTGTGCCATCCGCCACGACGTGCACCTTGGCAAAACGATCGGTGCCTCCAGATGCCAGTCGCTTCCCATCGCGTGAGAAGGCGAGTGCTACGACGGTATCGGAATGCGGTTGTGCGATCGATCGCACAAGTGATCCGTCGGATACCCTCCAGAGTTTGATCTCACCGCTGCGACTCGCCCGCCCGCTACCCGATGCGAGCAGGCTGCCATCGGGGGAAAAAGCAGCCGCGAGCACAGCATCGATCGGCGGCCCCGTCGGGTCGTCCTCTGCCGCGGGAGGTGTCTTCTCGCCACCAATCGTTCGCACGAGATTCCATCGTTCCGAGGTGTCGTAGATGACTGCGATAGCTGGCCCACCGGCCACCACGAGACGACCAGCGCCGGTGCAAATGACTCCGCTCGCCTGGGTCGCTCCTTGAAATACCCTCCGGGGCTGGCCGTCGTTCGCACCATACACGACCCCATTTCCCGTTGCATCGATCGCTACAAACGCCACACCATCTGGCATGAACGCCACAGATACCAACGGCTGGAGAGAAGCATTTCGTTCACCGTCAATGGTGCTCCGCTCACTTTCGGCAGACTTGAGCCGAGCCTCGACAGCAGCTAGGTCCGACTGACACGCGGGAACGGCCTCATCAGTTCGCTTTACTTCAGCGGCGGCAAACTCACCATCCCGCTTCGCACTCTCAATACCAGTCTGGGCCTTCGCCAACGCCTCGTCGGCAGCCGTCTGAGCCTTCACCTTTTCGGCCGCCTTGGCTGTCAGGTCGGCTGCCTTCGACCTTGCTTTTTCAACATGCTGCTTGGCCTGAGCCAGCGCCTGCTCCGCAGCCACCTTGGCGGCAGTGGCGACCTGCGCAGCGGCTTGAATGGTCTTGTTGGTCTCAGCAGCTTCGGCGTTGCCCTCGGCAGCCTTGGTGAAGGCCGCCGCTGCCGCCGTCGCCCCCTCGGCTCCAGCAGTAGCCAACGTCACTGACTTCGCAGCCACTTCAACCGCCGCCTCAGCGAGTGGCACCGCCGAGGCAGCCATCGCTGAGAGTTTGTCGGCCTCGTCACGAGACGCTTTGGCCGCCTTGGCCGCCTCTTCCTTTTCCTTGAGCGTCTTCTCAGCAGCCGCCAGTTTCTCACCGGATTTTTTCACCTCTTCAGCGGCGGCCGTTTTCGCCTTCTCGGCCGCGGCCACCTGGGCCTTCGCGTGCTCGACATCCTGCTTCAGAATCGTGATGTCGCCGTCCTTGCGGGTGAGCCGATCCGCAATTCGATAGTCTCCACTGACGTGCGTCATGAGGGCGCCATCGGCCGTGTTCCAGAGTTTGACGCCTGGAATCGTGCCGACCGTGGTCAACCGACTGCCGTCAGGGCTGACCGCAATCGCTGTTACCGCCCCGCCATGCGCAAACTGCCTGACAATCTCACCTGTTTCAAGTTTCCACAGCCGCACCACACCATCGCCACAGCCCCCCAGGACATGCCCCGACATGGAAGGCATCTCGACGAGGCCCACGACGGGCGCTGCGGCTCCAGCGATTTCCTTGATCGGCTTCACCGCCGTCGGATCGGCTGCCGGCTCCAAAAGCGGGAGTGGCCAGACCCGCGCGGTGTTGTCAGCCTCCGCGGTCACGAGGTGAGTACCGCCGCTGGCAAGACTCATTGATCTGACCTCCACCGGCCGGACAAGACGGCCGATCGCCACGCCGTCAGCCAGTCTCCAGGCGGTGACGATGTTGTCTTTTCCAGCCACATACGCAGTCGCGCCATCAGGCGTAAGTGCGACAGCCGTCACCGGCTGCCCTGCTACCCCGACGACCCGGACACTGGCAGCCGGGTCGGTGGCAGCGGTGTCGGCAATCGCCAAACGCCCATCCGTCAGTCCAACCGCCACGACGTTCGCGGATGGAGCCGCTGCCAGCACTGCGGCTCCCGCTGTGTTCGGCAGATCGACAACCTTATTGACGGCGGTGCGCTTCCAAATTTTGATCGTGCGAAACGAGCCTGTCGCCAGCACATCCTCCGCCGGTGAGAATGCCAGTGCGGAGACCATGTCGGCATGGGCGACATCGGGGGCGAATGGGCCAAGTCCCGAATCCACGAGCGCCGCGACCGGCCGCCCGGAGAGCGTGTCGAATATTTCCACTCGACCACCACGGGCAGCGGCCGATAGTCGGCCGTCGCCCGACATGGCCACGGCGAGCACGCCCCCGGTACCGCGCGGCAGGGGACGCCATTGGATGGGTTTGGCAGCAACGGACATTGCCGTAGCTCCCTCGGCAATCCACCGCTCGAGCAGGCCAAGGTGGTCGGGGGAAAGATTCTTGGCCCCCACCGAGTTTTCAGCGGGTGGCATGAAATCTTCCTGCCGATGGGCGGCTCTCAGAAAGAGGCTGCTCTCGGCCGGCTTGCCAGCCACCACCGCCGGCCCCGAGTCACCCCCCTTGCGCATGAGGTCAAGCGAGTCCATCGAGAGGCCGCCCTCACGTACCTTCTGGTTGTGGCAGGCGGTGCAATTGGCGGCCAGCACCGGCATGATTTCATCCTGAAACCGCACTGGCTCCTGGCGGGAGGGCACTGCGATCGGAAGGCCCTCCGCAACCACTGACGTGGACCATGCCAAGAACGTTACCAACGCCGACACGAGTGGCAAGATGCCGGAACTCCGCTGAACCGCGACGATCGGTGACAGGTGGACTCGCGTCATGGTTTGGGGGCCTCCGGCGGCTTCGGGGATACGACCAACGATACCTTGCGTTCGAAGGCGACCTCGCGCTCGAAAAAGGAAACTTTTCCCTTGAGGGCAAGCACGTGCGTGCCCGGTGGCGTCGCCGGCGATGTGGCGATTGACAACACCCCCTTGGCAGCCTCCGGTGCAACGGTGGTCGGTTGGATCGCGAGGCCAGCAAGGGGCGTGGGGCTTTGCATCTCGAGGGAGATCGGGCCGACAAAGCCGTGCTTCCGGACGACATCCACCGCAAGATTGACCGAGCCGCCGGCTTCCACGGAGATGTCAGATGGTTCCATCTTCATGTCTACAGGCGACTCTTCGACAATGACCGTGATGGGCGGCAGTAACACCGGAACATCGATGTCCTTCGGGGCATTGGCTGCTGCGGTGTCAGCAGCCACCTTCTCCCGCTTCATCCGCTCCTCCTCCGCCGCCTTGAAGGCCGCTTCAGCAGCAGTCAGGGCGTCTCGTGCAGTGTCGCGGGCAGCCATCATCTCCGCGGAAGGCTGGTTACCGCTCGACTGCGTATCAGCGATCTGTTTCTCCGCGGCCGTGAGCGTCTGCTTCAACGCTTCGACTTTCTCCGCCCGTTCTTTGACCATGGCGGCCACCAGTTCCACGTCGGCTTTTGCCCGCGAGGCGGCCGCAGGATTGCGGGCATAGGAAAACTTTGCGACTCCCTGCAGCGCGACGGTATAGGTGCCGGGAGCAAGTTTGGGGTCGATGTCAACGGCCACCTCACCCGACGAGGCCTGAGGTGGCATGGGGGTGCCGGTAGGCTGCCCCTCGGGCGGCTTGACTTCGGCAATCTTGACTTCAGAAACCTTCAATTCAGCCGGCAGTTTCAGTTCCGGAGGGTACGCCATCGGAACGAGCGAGAGCGGGCCTTTCGAACCGGCACGATGCACGACCTCGATCGGGATCGAAAGTTTTCCTCCCCGGGCCGTCTCCCAGGGTTTTGCTTCCTTCGGCCGCACCGTCACTGGCACCGAGTCATTCGTGATCGCCACGCGGAGTTCATCTGTCCGGCGAACGAGATGCGGTTGTCGCTGTTGATTGTCGACATTCCAACGAAGGGTTGCCGGCCGGGCGGTGCGGGCGATTTCCCCATCGTGAGCGGGTGAACGGCCCACGAGCCGAAACGGCTTCTCGACCGGTTGGGCGTCGTCGGCTGCCTGGAGCACGATCACGCCGCGACGAGCCTTCCCAGAGATCACGACCGGCACTGCCGACACGCCGGGGGGAAGATCCTCCGCGATCACCGTAACCTCTCCCGAGAAACCGTCGCGCCGGAGCAAAAGGAGATCGATCGCCACGGTCCCCCCCGCCGCCAGTGACGTGGAACCAATCAACATTTTGTTGGCGTCGGCGCGGTCCGGCCGAACGACCAACGCGAGCAGATCAAAGTCGGGCCGGGGCGGACGAATCTCAAGGACGTATCCTGCTGTCGGGTCAGGGACGGAATCGACCGCCTGCTCGCGGACCAGCACCCGGTACGTCCCGTCGGCGGGAGCCTGAAATCGGAGCATCGGATCGAGCGTCGGCTGATCGACTGTTAGCCCCTGAAACTCTTTAGGGCCGTCATCGACAAACGCCACTTCCTTGGTCTGGGGCTTGCCGTCCGCGTTGACCGTAACGCTTTCCACAAGGATGGCGGCATCGGTCGCCGAGCCAAGCCGCCGGGAGAAGAGTTCCAACACGATCTCCTCACCCGCCTTGGCATCGAACGAAAACCAGTCACGATCCCCCCGGGGATAGAAACGCCCCGCGACGGCAAGCGGACGGCTTACCACCTGAGGGGCCGCATCATCATTCGGCTCTACTTCGTTCACAACAGGCAGATCGACCTCGAGGACGGTGGGCTGCTGAAGCGCTGCATCAAAGAGGCCGCCGCGGAGCGTGACCAGATCGGCGGCAGTGTCCCACGGAGACAGGATCCGCCACGACGGACGCACCGGCGCCCCGAAGCCGATATCACCGGGACTAAGTTGCACGGGCAGCTGCTGGAGCCCGGTCGCACCAGCGTCAGGTATCGGCTCCGCGCCCTCGCCGAGTCCCCGGCCAGTGACCGTGAAGGTCGCCGGCTCCCCCACCCGAGCCGCCGGCGGGAAAATCGCCATCACAACCGGACCGGTCGATGTGGTAAGGCGATAAAAAAAACCGTCCCCACCACCAGCAAACCGATCACTGACACGGATCAAATAGCGACCATCACGGGCTGGTGTGAACTCGATCGCTGGATCATCCGCAATGGTATCGATGTGGGTCTCCACTTCATTGCCAGCGGCGTCAAGCACCGTGATCTCCGGGGTGATCCGCGAGTCAATCCGCCGCGCCCAGATCTCCGTGTGCACTGCCTGACCTGCCTTGCATTCGACGGCATAATGGTCGGCCGCATTGCTGTCAGTGCGGGCATTCACCGCTGCCTCCAGCGGGATCGGCAGAGCCTTCTCCGGGGACCCGAGTGGGCCGGACTTGCGAAACTCCGGTGCTCGACCCACCACGAACCCGCGTGGACTACTGACACCGTAGCGACCGACAACGGCCGCATCATACAGGCCGGCCGGAACATCGGGGGCTATCGTGATGCTCATCCGACCGGGTACGGGCCGGGGCTCGGGATTGAACTCCGTCGGCTGCGTCATGACAGGCTTGGCACTGATCCCCGGGTGGGAAAACGCCATGCCGGTCGCATCATCAAGATCAGCACCCGACAACGTCACCTCGACAGTCGAGCCCCGCATGCCACCGGGCGGATCGATCGCAGTGAGCCTCGGTTCCGGAAGTTCACCCATCGCAGGAACTGCGGCGACGAGGGCTCCCAGAAAAGCCGGGAATGTCAACCTGGCCATGGCCGGCCCTCCGTCAGTGATTGAAGAGAAATTCCTTGGTATTGAGAAGCGACCAGACCACGTCCTCCCAGGCCTCCTTCGGCGTGTCATGCCGTGCGGAGACATACCGCTCGATCTCGGCCACTTCATCCGATTTCGCTGGCCGCGAGACCGCGACTTTGTAGAGTTCATCGATCTTCTCGCGGATCGACCGGTTTTGGTCGGAGGCCAGTGCTGATGATCGGCTCCCACCGAGTTTGGTGAGGATGTCGGAGGAGTTGATCAGGTGCAGACTTTGGGCGAGGTTTGCTTCCGACCCCCGCTCGCACTCGCAGGCGCTGTCACCATTGGGTCGGCCAAAAACCGTCAGGAAATAGTTATTGAAATTCGGGTCAGGCAATTCCACCGCCCGGGTGCCGGGGAGCACTCCGGCAAAACCGGTCTGGGTTCCTGTCAGGCGATCGATGGCATCGAGTGCAACTTCCGCCGGCAAACGACGGGCAAAGAATCGTGAGAAGCTCTGGCGATCCTCCGCATTGAACTCGTTGGGCTCGGCCATCAACTGGTAGGTGGTGGAACGACAAATCGTCCGAATGAGGCTCTTCAGATCGTAGCCACTCTCCACGAACGATTTCGCCAACGCCTCAAGGAGCGCTGGATTGGTCGCCGGGTTGGTGAGTCGCATATCGTCCTCGGGCTCCACCAGACCGATGGAAAAAAAGTGCTTCCAATAACGGTTTACCAACGACCGGGCGAAGAACGGATTGTCGGGAGCTACCATCCACTCCGCGAGGCGTTGCCGCGGATCAGTGTCGACCGGCACATCGGCCGGTGGAGAGCCGAGTACCGCGGGCTTATGGGCGCCTTTGGGACCATTCGCCTGAGCCGTGCCGCGATTGTGGAAGATGCGATCTTCACCGGGCTGAAGGCCCTTTTTGCGACCGACGCGAGAAAAGAACGCGGCGAGTTGGAAGTAGTCCTCCGTACCCCACTTCTCGAACGGGTGGTGATGGCAGCGGGCACACTGAAGCCGCTGGCCCATGAAGAGCTGGGCCGCGTCCTCAACTTGCTGGTTGATGTCAGACACCTGCCGATACCAGACGACTGCCGGGTTCCGATCCACCTCACCAGTGGCAGTCAGGATGTCGCGCACGAAATCGCTGTAAGGCGTGTTTTCAGCCAGTCGTTCACGAATCCACTCATGGAAGGCGTAGGTGCCGTTGCGATGCAACTGGTCGTCGGATCGCTTGTTCCGCAGGATTGCCGACCACTTGAGAGCGAAATAGTCGGCATATTCTGGTGAATCGAGCAGGCGCTCAATGAGGGCGTCTCGCTTTGTGGTTGAAGCATCGGCAAGGAAGGAGTTTGTCTCCTCCAGGGTGGGGAGCCGCCCGGCGATATCGATTGTGACCCGACGCAGGAATGTCGCATCGTCGCACACAGGCGATGGTGGCAACCGCAACTTGACAAGGTGCGCGAGGATCTGGTCATCGACAAAATTACGAACGAATTGCTCAGCCGCTGGCATCCGCTCAATCGGTGTTTCAAGTGGCAACGTGCCACGAAAAACTGCCACCCGGCTCTGGTAGCGCACCATGACCGCTGCGGTGCCACAGCGTGCTGGACCAACGCCGGGTTCGTTAGCTGCGACGAGCCCTGTCTCGTTCACCGTCGCCAGATCGGCTGCATTGG
>JAQBZA010000459.1 GCA_027622795.1 Planctomycetota bacterium
TGGGTCCCGCCGATTCACGCAAACGGATTATGCCGGCAACTGTCAGGATGCAGGGAGCAACTGGCTGGGTGGCTCGGCTGGGCCATGGCAACTCCAAGGGAATGGGCCGATCTGGCTGTACCGACTCCGTTATCAGGATCCTGCCACCGGCGGCTGGAGTTACGGAAATGCTGCAGCCCAACTCGTGGGCACCGGCTGCAAACCAAAAGACATCACCGACGGTCTGGGCAAGACTGTGTTGATCGGCGAGAAGGCGATGGATCCGAGTTGCACAACGCCCACCCGCAGTTGTGCCGATGACAACGAGGGTTTCACCGCAGGCTGGGATCAAGACACGATGCGAAACATGCAATATGTACCGTGGCGCGATGCGCAGCGTCGTGGGCAGAATGTTGGCAATCCATCATTCGGCTCTGGTCATCCCCAGGGCCTCAAGGTGGTCATGGCCGACGGGGCGGTGCGAACGATCATGTTTGATGTGGATATCACGGCATGGCGACAGCTCGGCCACCGCGGGGATGGCGCAGCAACGAGTCTTTTGGACTGACGTTCATTCGGGTCAACATGCGAGGGATACAGTGATGCATTCATGGATTGCCCGTTCAGATCGCTTTCGTTCCACGCAACTGGTAGTGGCCATGGTGGCGGTCTGCTTCCTCCAGGCATGCAACCGGGGTGCTGGTTCAGGTGGTGTCTCGGTGAGTGGCCGCGTTCTCAGCAACGGGCAGCCGCTCCCGCTCGACGAGCGGCTCGCAGCAGCTTCCGCCGCTTACGTTCAGATTGGCTTCCAGCGACTGGGAGCAGACGGGGTGGCCGAGGGGGGCGACGGGACAGTAGTGGTTGCATCACCAGATGGGGCCTTCACCGCGCGGGGGCTGCCAGCCGGGCGGTATCGCGTCAGCGTCCAGCACAACGACGGCACGACAGAAGATGCGCTTGGGGGTCGCTTCGGACCAACAAACTCGCCGCTGGAAATCGAGGTTGGCCAGACGCCGCTCGAGCAGCATGTCATCGATGTGGGCGCTGAACGATAGCCGGATGGTAGCCAGCCCGTGGCGGCTGTCTTGACCACGATGCCTCCTCCCCGCGAGAATCTGCAGGCGGTTAAGGTCGGAACCACCGCGCCGGCCATTCTGCGGCATCATTCATGGAATACCTCGAACGTATCTGGGACTCTCTCTCCAACGCCGCCGCCGGAGCCGGCTCGTGGTTGGAGCGGTCGATCACCGGCCTCTTTGGATCCTCCAACGCCCGCTTCCTTCGCCGGCTCGACCCGAAGATCGAGGCCATCAACTCGCTTGAGGCCCGCTACCAGGCGATGAGCGACGAGGAACTCCGTGGCCAAACGGCCGAGTTTCGCCGCCGCCTGGCCGCCGGGGAGACGCTCGACGACCTGCTCGTGGAGGCCTTCGCCGTCTGTCGCGAAGGGGGCAAGCGGTTCCTCGGCATGCGGCACTACGACGTGCAGCTGATCGGCGGCATGGTTCTCCATTCGGGCGCCATTGCCGAAATGATCACCGGCGAGGGGAAGACGCTTGTGGCCACGCTCCCCGCCTATCTCAACGCCCTTGAGGGCAAGGGCGTGCACGTGGTCACAGTCAACGACTACCTCGCCCGCCGTGACATGGAGTGGATGGGGCCGCTCTACATGAACCTTGGCCTCACGGTGGGGGCGATCCAGTCGGGGATGGACCCAGGCGAACGGCAAAAGTCGTATGCCTGCGACATCACCTACGGAACCAACAACGAGTTTGGGTTTGATTACCTTCGCGACAACATGCGGATGGCCGCGCGGGGCGACGATACGTTTCCCAAGCACATGCAGCAGAGCCAGGGGCCGCTCAACTTCGCGATCGTCGACGAGGTCGACAACATTCTCGTCGATGAGGCCCGCACGCCGCTGATCATCTCGGGCCCCGCCCACGACGACGTCACAAAATATTCCAAGGCTGACCAGATCGCCCGCCAGCTCAAGGCCGACACCCACTTCGAGGTGAAGGAAAAGGAGCACACCGTCGCCCTCACCGAGGAGGGCGTGCGGAAGGCCGAGAAGCTCGCCGACGTGGAGAGCTTCTACACGGCCGGCAACATGGAGTGGCCTCACCTCATCGACAATGCCCTCAAGGCGCACTATCTCTACAAGCGTGACGTGAATTACGTCGTGCAAAATGGCGAGGTTGTGATCGTCGACGAGTTCACCGGGCGGCTCATGCCCGGCCGCCAGTGGTCCGACGGTCTCCATCAGGCCGTCGAGGCCAAGGAAGGAGTGAAGGTCAAGGAGGAGTCGCAGACCCTCGCCACCGTCACGCTGCAAAACTTCTTCAAGCTCTACAAGAAGCTCGGCGGCATGACCGGCACCGCCATGACCGAGGCCACCGAGTTCTGGAAGATCTACAAACTCGATGTGATCGCCATCCCGCCCAATCGGGGCCTCCAGCGGATCAACCATCCCGATGTCATCTACCGCACCGAGCGGGAGAAGTGGATCGCCGTGGCCGACGAGGTGGAGCGGATCCATCGCTGGGACACGCTGGCGGTCACCGATGGCTCGTGGCGGATGGGCACGATCGTGAAGGAATCCGACGCCGGCTACGAGTTTCAGCCGAAGGGAGAAAAAACCACCGAGACGATCCCGCCAGACAAGGTGAAGGACGTGCAGCGGAAGGGGCTGCCAGTGCTCGTCGGCACCGTCTCGATCGAGAAGAGCGAGCGGCTGGCAAACCTGCTCGAGAAGCGGGGCGTGCCGCATCAGGTCTTGAATGCCAAGCAGCACAAGCGGGAGGCCGAGATCATCGCCCAGGCGGGGCGGATGGGAGCGGTCACGATCGCCACCAACATGGCCGGCCGTGGCACCGACATCATCCTTGGCGGCAATCCCGACACGCTCGCCTGGGCGAAGCTCCAAGATACC
>JAQBZA010000460.1 GCA_027622795.1 Planctomycetota bacterium
GCCAGCGGCTCCGGGAAAAGCACGCTTCTGCACATGCTCGGCGGGATCACACGGCCGTCATCGGGCCGGGTGCTGCTGGAGGGTGTCGATCTGGCCGGCCTTGATGACGATGCCTTGGCGCTGGTGCGACGGCGACGAATCGGCTTCGTATTTCAGCGGTACAACCTGCTGCCCGAACTGTCGCTGCTGGAAAACGTCGCCCTGCCGCTCGTGCTCGATGGAAAATCGGAGCGGACCTGCGACGAGGCGGCGGCGGCAGCGCTCGAGGCTGTCGGCATGGCCCATCGCGGCGGGCATCGCCCCGATGCCCTTTCGGGGGGCGAGCAGCAGCGAGGAGCAATCGCGCGAGCGTTAGTGACCAACCCGGCGATTGTGCTGGCCGATGAGCCGACCGGCGCGCTCGACTCGGCCAATGCCCGACGGGTGATCGAGCTTCTGCAACAGCTGGTGGCCGAGCGGGGGCAGACGGTCGTGCTGGTCACGCATGACGCGGCGACAGCGACCGCGGCCGGTCGCACGGTGCGGGTCCGCGACGGTCTCATCGAATCAGATTCGCATCTGCCGCACGCCCCGCCCACCGCCAAGGCGCTCGGCTCATGAGGCTCGAGCGGCTCCTCGTGCGGCAATGGTGGAACCGACCGGGGCGGGCACTGGCCACGGTGGCGAGCGTGGCCGTGGCCGTGGGGGCGGTGGTGGCCACCTGGGTGTCGGCCGACGCCTCGCGGACCGGCTACCGCCGGCTCACCGAAGCGATCGACGGCGTCCCCGTGGTCGATGTCGTCAGCCGCGGTGGCGGGCGATTCGAAGCGGCCACGGTGCCGAGCCTCGTCGGCATTCCGGGCGTGCGGGCCGTGGTGCCCCTCTTCTACCGGCCCACGCTGCTGCGGGTCGGCGAAAAAAGAGTGCGTGAGATCGCCGTGGGGGTCGACGTTGAGGCGATGGTGGCCACCGGGCTGCTCACGCTCTCCGCCGGCCGGGCCTGCTTCGGTCCCGAGGAGGCGGTGCTCGAAACGTCTCTGGCCGAAAGTCTCGGGCTCTCTCTCGGCGACGAGATTCTCTTCTTTGCCCGGCGGCGGATCCGTCGCATGGAGGTGGTCGGGCTGGCCGACCGCCAGGCGATCGGCTGGTTTGCCGAAGGCGCCGGCGTGATCGCCGATATCCAGGCCCTCTCCGAGATGTCGCTGGCGCTCGGCTTCCTCGATCGTGTCCGCGTGGCGATCAAGCCCGAGGGCTCGCGGCAGGAGGTGCTGGCCGGAGTCGCCGCCCACCTCCCAGAGTCGCTCATGGCGGAGATTCCGGCGGGCAAGGCGAGCATGGCTGAGGACGTGCTCCATTCGGCCGATCTGGGCCTCGACTTTGTGACGGGCCTTACCGTTGCCATGGCCTGGTTTATCGTCGGCAATGCGATGCTGATGAACGTGACCGAGCGGCGGCGCGGCTTTTCCCTGCTGCGGCTGCTCGGCGCCACGGTGAAACAGGTGCGGCGGTTTATCGTGGGAGAGGCGGCCCTGCTCGGTGGCGTGGGGGCGATCCTTGGTGCCACAGCGGGCTGGTTCGCCGCCAAGCCGATCGCGGCTGGCATCTCGCGGGCCCTTCAGGCACCCCTCTCCGCGGTCACCTTCAACCCGTTCATCCTGCCCATCGCCATCCTGATGGGCGTACTCGTGGCGATTGCGGCCGCCTGGTGGCCCTCCCGCGAGGCGACCGATGCCGATCTGCTCGAGGGCCTCTCGACGGCGCCGGCGGCACCACCACGGGGCGTCTCGTGGCGATTTGTGAGCGTGGTGCTGGCGTTGGGTGGAGTGGCGGCGGTCGTGCAACTGCTGGTCATCACCGAAGTCTTGCCACCGCGGATGGCGGTGCCGGGAGGCATCGTGCTGCTGTTGGCGTTTGTGGCGCTCACGCCCCTGGTGTTGCCCTGGATCGCCCGGGGGCTGGCGGCGGTCGCCCCGCGTCGGTTTCGCATCGAAACGAAGCTGGCGCTCGAGCAGATTCTACGGCAGCCGATCCGCACGGCGCTCACCAGCGGCGTGCTCGTGGTGGCCGTCACCAATGGTGTCGGCCTCGGCCATGCCATCCGCGACAACGTCGACAACGTGCTCGGCTGGTACGCCCGGCTGATGCAGGCCGACTGGGTGCTCATGCATGCGGGTGTGGTGAGCGCCGCGGGTGATGGCGGGGCTGCCGAAGCCGGCTCGGCCGAAGCGGAAGTGGCCGCGTTGCCAGGTGTCCGCAGCGTGGAGGGAATCGGCGTGGCGGTCGGCCGCGTGGCGGGCACGGCCTGCGTGGTCGTGGCCCGCGATCTTCCCGCCGGTGAGCCGCTCCCCCTGGAGGCGGTGTCGGCCAGTGAGGCCGACGTGCGGGCGGCCCTCGATCGTGGCGAGGCAGTGGCCGGCACCGTGCTCGCCCGTCGTACCGGCATCAAGCCGGGTGACGAGGTGGCCGTCGAAGTCTTCGGCCGCACCACGAATGTCCGGATCGCGGCTCTCGTGGTCGATTACACCTCCGGCGGCGCATCGCTCCATGTGCGTCGCGATGTCGCCCGCCGGCTCTTCGGCCTCGAAGCAGCCGACGTACTCCTGGTGAAGGCCAGCCCGGGGCAGGCACCGGCATTACGACAGCCGCTCGAGAAACTTGCCGATGAACACTCCCTGCTGCTCCGGTCGTTTGGCGACCTGCAGGCCTTTATCGATACGGTTGTGAAGGGCGTGGTGAGTTCGCTCTGGGCCATCCTTGGCCTCGGCTTCGTGGTTGGCAGCCTCGGCGTGGCCAACACGGTGACGATGAACGTGCTGGAAAAGCAGCGAACGCTCGGCCTGCTGCGGGCCGTGGGCATGACGAGCCGGCAGGTCACGCTTGTGGTGGTGCTCGAGAGCCTCATCCTCGGCATCGCCGGCAGCCTGATCGG
>JAQBZA010000461.1 GCA_027622795.1 Planctomycetota bacterium
GGCTGCCGTCACTGGCCCGAGCGGCTCCGGAAAAACCTCGCTCGTGCTCGAGGTGCTCTGGCGGGCGCTGGCCCGGCGGCTCCACGCGGCGCGGGAACAGCCGGGCAAGCACGACTCGCTCCGCGGTCTCGACGGCATCGACAAGGTGATCCTCGTTGATCAAGACCCGATCGGCTCCACCCCCGGCTCGACACCGGCCACCTATACCGGCGTCTTCGACCACATCCGCCAGCTCTATGCGAAGCTGCCGGAATCACGCACTCGCGGGTTCACCCAGCGGACGTTTTCGTTCAACGTGCCGGGGGGGCGGTGCGAGGCCTGCGAGGGGCTCGGCCAGCGGCGGGTGGAAATGCACTTTCTCCCCGACGTGTGGGTGGAGTGCGAGGCCTGCAAGGGCCGGCGGTATTCGAGCGAGACACTCCACGCCAAGTGGCATGGCAAATCGATTGCCGACGTGCTCGAGATGAGCGTGGCCGATGCGGCGCAGCTCTTTGAGACAGTTCCACACATCGCCCGGATCCTCGGCACACTCGTCGATGTGGGGCTGGGCTACATCACGCTCGGCCAGCCGGCGCCGCAGCTTTCCGGCGGCGAGGCCCAGCGGGTGAAGCTCTCCCGAGAGCTGGCCAAGCCGGGCACGGGCCGCACGCTCTACATCCTCGACGAGCCGACGACAGGGCTCCACTTTGCCGATATCGAGAAGCTGCTCCATGTGCTTGAGCGGCTCGTCGATGCGGGCAACACCGTGCTCGTGGTGGAGCACAATCTGGAGGTGATCGCCGCGGCCGACTGGGTGCTCGACATGGGCCCGGAGGCGGGCGAAGGAGGCGGCCACGTCGTCTGTGAGGGGCCGCCGGAGGATGTCGTGATCCATGCCCGGCGGTTTGCATCTGCTGCCGACACCGGCCTGCTCCGCAGCTACACCGGCGAGGCGCTCGACGCCTTCGGCCTCCTGCAGCTGGCAGCCGGGCCTGCTACCACCGCGCCTCGAGCCCGGTCGTCACGCCGTGCACGAGCAGGCTCTCGGTCGTGTTGATCTCCCGCGGCGGCCCAAAGTTGCTGTTGACCAGCGACAGGTTCTCGGCGGGCAGCGCCAGGCCCGAGCCCCAGAAGAGCACGTAACCGGTCCGCCACGACAGCCAGCGGTTGATGGCGATGTCGCCATACATGCCCACCTCACCGAAGAAGGCGACCTGATTGCCGACAACCGTTGCCGGACCACCAGCCGCACCGGTAACGCTTGTGCCACTGGCCCGCTGATAGGCGTGGTTGCCGTAGATGCCAGCCTTGCCGATGCCGTTGAGCCGAAACCGGCGGCCGGCGTTCCAGAAGAGGAGGTCGGCGCCGATCTGGCTTCCATAAAGGTCATTGCCGGTGAGGCTATCGACCGTAAAGGGCTGGCTTTGACCGCTCAGACCACTCAATTGGGCTGCCTGATTCCATTCCACCCACCGGAAACCGAGAAGCCAGGTAAGCACCTCGTTGTTTCGCCACCGCCAGTTCAGTTCCGCGCTTTTGAATTCACCGCTCGTGAGGAGCGTCGCAGCACTGACAACCGTGGGAACGGGTGGATTTGGCATCGCGACAGCCTGATACGTGCCAGCTGGCAGCGTCACCTCCCCGTCAAACCCGTTCACCCAGAAGTAGTTGCCTTCGATCGCATGGCAGGGATCGAGGTTGTAGAACAGGCCGAAGCGTGGCCCGGCCCCCATCTGGGTCTGGGCCTGGTTGGCGTCGAGCGCCGTCACGCCGCCTGATGTGAGTAGCGGCCGGCTGGGGATGTTGCCCTGCCAGAGCATGAGGGCATCGATCTGGGCGGTCCAGTAATGACAGTTGTCATGACAGCGGTCGAAGATCCGATTGATCCAGCCTTCGTCTGAATTGCAGCTGCTACAGCCGCCGGGGCATCCTGGCGCGTCGCAGCAGGCTGCGGCGGCGTGTGACCAGCCCATGCCACTGAGGTCACCATCGGAGATCATCACCTCTCCATCGGTTTCAAAGTTTGGCGAGTGCACGAGCACCGACTCATGGGATACGTCACCGGCGGGCATCACGTAGCCGTCAAAACCGGCAGCCTGCAGTCCACACGCGGTGGCTGCAATGATGAGCGATGCGATCAGCCTTCCGAAACCGTTGCACATGATCATGGCGAGACAGCCCCCCAGAAGAAATCCGTTGGCAGAGACTTCGGCAGCCGGTCATGCCGGTCGTGACCAAGGCGCCTGAGCTTCGGGTCACGAAACCAGGGAAACTCGGCTAAGCTTGGGGGAGTTTCCGGGGCCGATGGCCCCGCACACCTTGCCCAGCCCTCCAACGCCATGCCTGACAACCCCTTGCGGATCGTCTCGCTCCTGCCCGCCGCCACGGAAATCGTCGCCGCCCTCGGGCTGACTGATCGGCTCGTGGGTCGCTCCCACGAATGCGACGAGCCGGCGGCCGTGCAGGCTCTCCCGGCCCTCACCGCTCCGCGGATTGATCCCGCAGCCTCGAGCGGCGGCATCCATCAACAGGTTGAGCAGGCCAGTGGGCCACTCTTTGCGCTGGATATCGACCGCCTCGCCGCACTCCAGCCCGATCTGGTGCTGACGCAGGCGACCTGTGCCGTGTGCGCGATCTCAGCAGACGACGTGGTCGAAGCCATCGAGAAAAGTGGTGTGGCGACGCGGGTGATCCCGCTATCGCCGATGACTCTCGACGATGTGTTTCGCGATCTCCTCACGGTCGGCGAGGCCACCGGGAGGCTCCGCGAGGCGCACGACGTCGTGGCCGGGCTCAAACGTCGCTGCGATGCCGTGGCTGAGCGGGTGTGGCGTAGGCTTCAGCCTGCGAATGAAAGCCAGGCCCGGAGGGCCGGGTCAACACCAGCCGGCGGAAGCCGGCCAA
>JAQBZA010000462.1 GCA_027622795.1 Planctomycetota bacterium
GCCCGCATCGGATTGCGCTTGTATGGCATCGCCGACGAGCCCACCTGCTCGGTCTCAAATGGCTCCTCCATCTCGCCCCATGCCGCCGCCAGCCGCAGATCGTTCCCAGCCTTGTGGGTCGATTCTGAAATCGCCGCCAACGCCGATACCACGAGTGAGTCAATTTTCCGGGTGTAGGTCTGACCGGTGACGGCATAGGAGGCCGCGAAGCCAAGCTTCTCCGCCACCAACGCATCGAGCTGCCGCACCTTGGCGTGATCGCCGGCGAAGAGCTCGTAAAAACTGGCCTGGGTGCCGGTAGTGCCTTTGACACCACGCGCCTTGAGCCCAGCCCGGCGGTGCAGCACCTCCTCGAGATCGAGCAGCAGGTCGTGGATCCACAGGCAGATCCGTTTGCCGATGGTGGTCGGCTGGGCCGGCTGCAGATGGGTGCGGCCAAGGCAGACGAGATCAGCCGTCTCCACGGCCCGCGCCGCCAGCTGTTCGATGACCGTCACCAGGCGGCCGGCGATCAGATCAAGCGACTCCCGCATCAGGATCAGATCGGTATTGTCAGTGACATAGGCGCTCGTGGCGCCGAGATGCAGGATCGGCTTGGCCTGCGGGCAGGCATCGCCAAACGTGTGGAGGTGAGCGAACACATCGTGCCGCATCCGCTTTTCGTAGTCGGCGGCGGTCGCAAAATCGATCGGCTGCTCAAGTGCGGCCCGCATCTCCGCCAGCTGGGCAGGGGTGATTGGAAGGCCAAGTTCGGCCTCGGCTTCGGCCAGAGCCAGCCAGGTATGCCGCCACAGACGATAGCGATGGTTGTCGCTCCACAGCCGGGTCATGTCGGCAGAGGCATACCGTGCGGCAAGCGGATTGTCCCACAGGTCGCGCGGGTCGAGGGGCTGATCGGTGTTCATGGGTGGGTTCCTCGCGGGCGGGCCGCCGGAGTCGACAGGCCGGCGGAGCCGCTCATCTTGCAGAAGAATCGCTCCAAGGCCAGTCGCGCCCGCAGACCGCGGCTCGCCTCGCCCTTGAGGCTGCGATCAAGTTCGAAGAGCCAGATGGGAAGCCGTCGGGCCCGCTGCGGGCCGAGGTGGGCCAGCGCCTTCTTGGCCTCCGCCATCGCCTTGGGCCAGGCCGCCACTCCCGCCTCCCGCAAGGCCGCCTCAATGCCGGGCGGCCGGCCGGCATCAGGCGGCAGGGCAAGCAGGCGGGCCGCCGTCGACAGCCGCCGCAGTACGCTGGCCATCTGGGCACCGATACCGATCGGGTTTTCGCCAGCCTCGAGGAGTTCAGCGAGGTGGGCCACGGCGGAGGTGGTGCTGCCCGTCGCGGCCGCATCGAACATGCCCCAGGCCGTCCGCTCCTGAGGGCTCGCCACAATGTCGTCGATCCATTCCGGGGGCACCGTTTTTTTCTTGGCTTCCGGATCGATGGCTGCAGCCAGTCGCTGCACGGCCTGATCGACCTGCCCAAGGCTGCTGCCGAGCCGCTCAAGCAGCCGCTGCGCGGTGGCCGCAGCGAGTTCCACACCGTGCTCGCTTTTCGCCCACGCGCGGAGCCAGCGGGCAAGATCGGCTTTTGGCGGCACGGCCGTCTCGATCACCAAGCCCGACTTCGCCGCCGCCTTGGCCAGGCGGGTTGTCGCTGGAAAGCTCTTCACCGCGAGGATCACGACGCCCCGCTTCCCGCGGCTGGCCTGCACGATCTCCTCCAGCCGCTCCCGGGCCGCCGACACGAAGGCATCGGCCTCCCGCACCACCGCTGCCCGTGTCGCCCCTGCGAAGAGCGGCACCGTCGCCGCCTCGTCGAAGACGTCGCGGGGATCGAGTTCCTCGGCTCCAGAGAATTCCCGCCAAGCCCAGTCCCGATCGGCTTCGTCCGGACACAACGCATCGCGGATCAACGCCAGTACCTGCCGGGTGAGAAACGGATCGTCACCCACCAGCACGATCAGCGACGATTCCGCTGGCGTCCAGTTTTTTCCCTCAAGCAGGATCTCGAGCGCAGTGATTCGATCGGCCACGACCATGCCTCCGGGGACTGCCGCAGTGTAGCGGCCCGAGAGACATTCAGGACCCAGCGCCGCTGGCTGTGGGCAGTTCCCGCAAGTCACGGAGATAGCCGGTCGCACGGGGCGTGGAAACGGTCACCGGCTCGGGAGTGACCGCATGGCCAGTATTGCCTGCAACGTCGCGGACCTCGACGCGAATGAAGGCCCGCGGTGGCGCCGCACGATCTGGCTGCCAGCGGTGACTGCCTTCGACATCAAGGCCCGACGCAATGGTTGACCACGGTCCGGCCGCATGCGGCGAAAACGAGATCTTCACGCTCCCCAGCGCGAGGAGTTCGTCGCGAGTCGTGTAGTGGATCTCGATGCTCGTGCCACCATTCGGCCCCCGTGTGGCGACTGCCTCGAGATCAACCTCGGGTGGCACATCATCCACCGCCACCCAGGTTTCCGGCGGCGTGCCCGACGGGGGCGCCATCTCAGCATTGACGGCGTCGGCTGTGATCTCAAGCCGGAATCCATAGAGGCCGGCCGCCGGCAACGACACGTCAATCGGGCTGACCCCATCGGTGTCGATCCCCGCCCGCTGCCAGGTGATGCCACCATCGCGGGTCGACCAGAGTTCGACCCGCACCGGGTGGTCCTCGACATCACGACGCTGGATTTCATACTCCCAGGCAAACCGCCGCGACGTCGAGAGCTGGAGCGGGCGGCCGCGGTACTGCAGGGCCTGGCCGCCCGAGGCCGCCGCTGTCGCCAGTGATTCCTGGCCAGACTCCCGCGGCAGACCGGTTGCGGCAATCGGATCGCGGGAGACAAATCGATTCACGCGACCACTGGCCGATGCGTCGGGCACGACATCGCTTCCCGATTGGCTCCCTGC
>JAQBZA010000463.1 GCA_027622795.1 Planctomycetota bacterium
CGGCTTCTTCGCCTCATCAGCCGGGGCCGCAAGGCCGGCTACCATGACGACCACGACCATCGCCGCCTGGAGCAGGATTCGCTTCCACGTCTCGACTGTCATCACATCTTCTCCTCAGGAGCCGTTGCCGGTGCTGGCACAGCCATCTTGGAAGGGTAGCATCGATTCGATTCGTCAGCCAGTTTTGTGGGGAAACCGTGCCGCCGCCGAGTCCTGACATTCCCGAAGAAGTGTGCCGCCGCTGGCTGCCGACCGGCTCGAGGGCCCGCCCACTGGTGGGGGGGTTCAGTGGCGTTAGGGTCTGGGCTGTTGATCACGCTGGCCGGCGGTTCGTGCTCAAGCGATTTGTGGACTCGATGGGCTACGACCAGGCCACCTGGGTGCACTCACTGATGCGACATGTGCGGAGCGAAGGTGTAACGTTGACGCCGGACCTTGAGGCGACCGCAGCGGGAGACACGGTGCTCGTTGATCGCCACGGGATGCTGTGGGAACTCGTCGAATGGAAGCCAGGCGAGGCGACCGCCGAACCATCAGCGCAACAGATTCACGCAGCGGCTACAGCACTGGCGAATCTGCATCGAGCGGCAGCGACGTGGCCGCGGCAAGCGTTGCGGATCGATCACTCACGAGCTGTTGGCGAGCGCATTTCACGAGCGCGCATGCTGCAGGCGTCGCCGTGGATGTCTCGTCTTTCCGCCGTGGGCGACGGGGCATTCCGCGAACGGTTTGCACAGGCCGCCGCCATCTTCGCGTCCGTCGGAGGTCCGCAGGCAGTTGCGCAGGCCTCCGCATGGGAATCACAGCCGGTAGCGCTCCAGCCGGTTCTTCGCGATGTGTGGAGCGACCATATTCTGTTCGTAGGAGAAGCGGTGACCGGGATCATCGATTGGCATGCAGCTGGTAGCGACACACCGGCGACCGACGTTGCTCGCCTCATGGGAAGTTGGCCCGGTGATCGTGCAGCTACGGAAATGTTTCTCGATTCCTACCGAGCGATTCGTCCTCTCTCGGCGCACGAATCGGCCTTGGTGCCGTTTCTCCGCGATACGGGAATTCTGTTTGGGCTGGATAACTGGTTTCGATGGATTATGGAGGAGAACCGTTTGTTTGCCGATAGAAGGAAGGTGGAAAGACGGGTCGACTTCCTGCTTGCGGCCCTGCCGTGCGCCATCGGAAACCTCGCTGCCGATATTCGCGGGCTGCAAGGAATTCGGAATACCCTCGATTGACCGCCAAAAAACGCCACCGCTACACTTTCCTGCTATGAGAACTCTTCGAACGTTGCCTGCCGCACTGAAGTGGGCAGGATTGGGCGGCGCGGCCAGGGTCGCGGGGGTGATGGCGTTTTGTGTGTTGGCTCTTGTGACGGCTGCCTCAGCGGCCGAGCCGCGGCTGGGAGACGATCTGTTCAATCCGCTGGCTGGAGTGGCCGACGAATTCGGCAGCCCGGTTGCGATTTCCGCCGAGATTGAGCCAGGATCCGCCGGCCAGCCCGATGTGCTGGCGGTGACGGCCACGATCGAGGAAGGCTGGCATCTCTATTCGCTCGACCAGGGGAAAGACGCCCCGAAGCCTGGCGGCCCCAAGGCGACCAAGATCGTGGTGGCCGACGACTCGCCGCAGCGGCCTGTCGGCACCTTTACGCCGGATGTCGAGCCTGAACGACGTCGGGTCGATGATGTGCCGTCGTGGCAGGGGCTTGTGCTCGAGGAGCATCATGGTCGGGTGACGTGGCGGGTGCCCCTGGAAACGAATCCTTCCGGCATGGCCACCGAGGTCCATGGCACCGTGAACCTCCAGTTGTGCCAAGACACATCCTGCACGCCTCCGGAAACGATTTCGTTCACAGCAACCTGTGATGTGGCGGCCCGAGCGGCGGCCTTGAAGCCGGTCGCAGCCAGCCATCTGCCCGAGCGGGGGCATGTGCAGTTCGAAGCATCATTCAAGCCGCCGATCTGCCGGGCCGGGGGCGGGCTCGCCTGGCCGCTCGTGATCCGGCTTGTGCCCGATGACCAGTGGCATCTCTACAAGCCGGCGTCTTCGGCCGTGAGTGAAGTTGGGCAGGGCAAGCCGACGATCGTCTCACTGCCGGACGGCGAACCTGGCCGCGAGCGCGGCACACGTGCTACGCGACTCTCGGCCACGGCGGCCCAGGCCGCCGCGTCCGCCGATCTGGCTGCAGCGGGCGCGGTCGAGGGACCGGTCGCATTCGAAATGATCTTGGAAACGGTGGCGGATTCAGCCACTGACGCCCCGCGGTCAGTCGAAGCCCTCATCGGGTTTCAGACCTGCAGTGACACAACCTGCGATCCGCCGTGGGCGGCGCGTCTGAAGGTCACGATTCCAGCCGGAGAAAATCCGGCCGACGCCCGAATCGAATTCGGTGAGGCGAGGTATGCAGAAGCGGCTCGCGCCCCGGCGGAAATCGAGATTGCTTCGGCCGTGCCGGCGGCGCCGACGTTGACCGCGATGCCAACCGCAACGGGTGTCGATGGGTCGATCCCGCTTTCCCTGTCGGCGGCCCTGCTGGCTGGCCTTGCCGGTGGCCTGATCCTCAACCTCATGCCCTGCGTGCTACCGGTGCTGGGGCTCAAGCTGATGTCATTTGCCCAGCAGTCGGGGAAAGCCCGTCGCGAGGTGCTGCAACTCAACATGTGGTACTGCGCCGGTCTCTATGCAGTATTTTTTGTGTTGGCCACGCTGAGCGTGGCAGCAAATGTCGGCCTCGCTGAAAGCAACCTCGCCTGGGGTGAGCAATTTACGTCGTGGAAGTTCAACGTGGCGATGGCGGGCATCGTGTTTGCGTTTGCGCTGTCGTTTCTTGGCGTGTGGGAGCTGCCGATTCCGGGCTTCATTGGTGAAAAGGCG
>JAQBZA010000464.1 GCA_027622795.1 Planctomycetota bacterium
GTTGGCGAAGTCGATGGCGAGCGTGGCGGCGTCGGCCTGGGCGATCTGCCGCGGAGGCGTGGCGGTGCCGATGGCATGCAGTGCGAGGCTCATCCGAAACAGGCTCCCTGGCCGCGGCGACTGCCGACGAGCAACGGCAAAAGAGGCTCGGCCATCCAGGGGGCTGCCGCGGCCACGCGGATCGCCGCCCCGACGAGCCACGGATGGCGGAGCACGGCGGCGATGCGTCGGCAGCGGCGATGATGCCGCCGGGCGAAGGCGGCGAACGATCGGCTGTACGCCGCAGCCGGCGCTGGGCTGCCAAGCAACGCATCGGCGGCGAGGCGGCCGCCGGCGAGCGCCCAGCCCATCCCCTCCCCCGTGAAGGGCTCGACATAGCCGGCCGCATCGCCGACCCGGAGAATCCGGCCGGTAATGCCAGCCACGGTCGCGGCAGACCGTGTGAGCGGAGGCGTTGCCTGGTAGGCGGCTGATGCAAGGGCGTCACACGCATGAGCGACCCACGCGGCAGGACCGGCGGCCTCCTGCACGATCTCCGCGACGGCGCGGCCGATGCTCCCCGCTGCGGCGATCCGCTGCCGGTCGATCGCGGCGGCGACGTCGATTCGTGCGTCTTCAAGAGTCACGATCCCGCAGTAGCCGCTGCGGCCGACAGCCATCAGCAGTTCGCCAGCCGGCAGGTCGATCATGCCCGGGGCAAGCGTCGTGCCCACGCCGATGCGGCTGCCCGGCTCGATGCTCCGCGAATCATCCCCCGGCACCCGCACATGATCGGCCAGTCCGGTGGCGATCACGGCGGATTCGGCCCGCAGCAGAAACACGCCGCCGGCATGCCTCCCAGTCTGCGGACGACAGGTGACGGTCACCATCGGCTCAGGCCCGGGATTCTCCGCCACGCCTGTCACATCGACCTGGGGTAGCCAGGCCGCGCCGGCGTCGCCGGCCATCTGCACAAGCTGCGAATCGAGTGATTCCCGGGAGAGCGTGCGTCCGGGCGGCATGGGGAGCGTGACGCCGCGTGTGGCGGCCACCAGCCGCACCCGCTCCAGGGGCACTGTGCCCAGCAGCCGGCCCAGGGCGTCGGAGTCGCAGCCCAGCTCGCGGAGTTCGGCCATGGCGGTCGATGAGAGGCAGCAGCCACACACCTTCGGCCGCGGCATGCTCTGCCGATCGACGAGGAGCACGCGGCGGCCCCCCCGCGCCAGGCGAATCGCCACCGCTGCGCCGGCAGGGCCTCCGCCGACCACGATTGTGTTCCACACGCTGTCGGTAGCCTGCTCGGGCAGCAGGGTGGCGGCCACGTCAGTGACAGCGGCCGTCGCGATCATGCCGCCTCCCGACGCCATGTGATTAGCACCCGCTCCGGCCAGGTGCGACGAATCGTCGCTGTGGCCAGCCCCGCCGCATCGAGGAGCCGGCGATATTCCTCGGGCGTTCGGGCGGCCCGCACGGAGAGCGGGCCATCGACACGGGCCACTCGCGACCGTGACAGCACGCTCGTGCCGAGGAGGGCCAGCGCCAGCCCGAGCTGGCTGCGGATGAGGTCAGACACCACAAACCCCATGCGGCAGTTCTCGGCCATTGATCGCAACACCCGCACGGCCGGCTCATCGTCGAGATGGTGGAGAAAGAGCGAACTGATTGCGACATCGCAAGGCAGGCAGCCGCTGGCCACGATATCGCGTGCCATAAACGTAAACCGCAGTGGCATCCCGGCCACAGCTGTACGGGCGGCCGCGATACGGGCCGCGGCGCGATCAAGGCCACGGCGGCTGAAGTCGACGCCCGTCATGACGATCTCGCGGCCACCGAGTGAACCTGCCAGCCGACGGCCGCAGGTAAGCGTCACATCGCCGCCACCACAGGCGAGATCGACGACCTGCACCGGCCCCGGTTCGTCGCCCGGTATGACCGCCGCCGCTGCCGCCGCGATCTGGGCCGCTGTTCGCGACATGGCATTGATCGTCGCCAATGCGTCGAGTGCATGGAGATGCTCGGCTTCTGGCAGGCCGGGATCGTCCATCAGCTCAGCCTGCCGCATATGCTCCAGAGACAGCAGGCCCATGCAGATTCTCCACCACTTCGCCACGCACTCGCACCGCCTTCACTATAGTCAGTCGAGGCGGCGCGGGCGTCGTGATTACTGGCAGGGCGTGCAGGGGATTTCCCCACCTGTCATGCTGCCGGGCACGATGTATTCGCCCGGGGGGCACGGAGAGCCCTGCATGGATGCTGGCTGCACGGCCGGGTCGCACGGGGTGCCGGCCATCGTGGGGGCACCCGCAACGACGGCGCCAGCCGGTGGCGCTCCAGCGACGACTGGAGCCCCGGCCACTGGCGCACCGGCAACGACCGGCTGCTGGTAGCTGGCGGGCTGCGGATAGACCGGCGGCGCATACGGCGGCGCGTAGGCGTATTGATCCTTGCGATGATGGGCACAGCCGACGCCGCCCAGCAGCAGGCAGAACAAAAGGCAGCAGCAGAAACGAGCGGCGGCGGGCATGCAGATAACTCCAGACGCCACCCTGTATGTCGGGAGAGTCGCAGGCAGCCTGATGCCGGTCAAGGCCGGTCGCAGGCCCGCGGTCACACGAGAAAGCACCGGGCGGGAGCCCGGTGAATTGCAGTGGCGGCTATCCCGCGGTCTCAAAGAGCGCGATGCTGGCCGTGAAGCCGTGCACGAAGGTGCGGCTTCCGATCGGGCCGATCTCGCCTTGCGCGAAAAACCCTGCCGCCGGCAGGGGCCCGAGCACCTGCTGCAGGCAGGCGGCATCGTGGCTGGGCGTATTGAAGAGCCGACTGCCGCGACCGTTGCAGGTGAAGACGAGCGCCCCGGCGGCCGTCGCACCCCGCTCCTTCTCAC
>JAQBZA010000465.1 GCA_027622795.1 Planctomycetota bacterium
GGAGCGGCTCGTGGCGGCTCAGCACGAGGCAGCGCTGCTGACGACCTTCAACGAGGTCGATATGTCGGCGGTGATGGCCCTCCGCAACAAGTTCAAAGATCTCTTTCTGGAGCGATATGGCGTGAAGCTCGGCTTCATGTCGTTTTTCGTGCGGGCCGCGGTCGAGGCGCTGCGGGCCGTGCCGCAGGTCAACGCCGAGTTTCGTGAGCCCCACATCGTCTATCGCGACTACTACGACATCGGCATCGCGGTCGGCGGCGGCAAGGGGCTTGTCGTGCCGGTGATCCGCAATGCCGAGATGCTGTCGTTTGCCCAGATCGAAATGACGATCGGCGACTTCGCCAAACGGGCCGGTGCGAACAAGCTCAAGCTCGAAGAACTCCAAGGTGGCACCTTCACCATCTCCAATGGCGGCGTCTATGGCTCGATGCTCTCGACGCCGATCATCAATCCGCCCCAGAGCGGCATCCTCGGCCTCCATGCGATCCAGGAGCGGCCGGTGGCGGTCAACGGCCAGGTGGTGATTCGGCCGATGATGTATCTCGCGCTCACCTACGACCACCGGCTGGTCGACGGCCGCGAGGCAGTGACCTTCCTCAAGCGGATCAAAGACACGATCGAAGACCCGAGCCGGCTCATGCTGGAAGTGTGAGCAACGTTCATCAGATGAATCGACTCACTGATCAGGAGCAGGGCCGGGATGGAAGCCGGAGGAGCCTTGGGTTTTCGCACCGCAGCGACGGAGGCTTTCATCCCGGTCCTGTGGCGCGGCCATGTCGTTTGCAGTTTTCACCAGGTATGCAAAGGAAGTTGTGAAGATGCCAGTCCACGACCTCATCGTGATCGGTGGCGGACCAGGGGGGTATGTGGCGGCCATTCGGGCGGCGCAGCGGGGGCTCAATGCCGCCGTCGTGGAGAAGGAGGAGAAACTCGGTGGCACCTGCCTACGGGTCGGCTGCATCCCGTCGAAGGCCCTCCTCGAGTCGAGCCATAAGTTCGAAGAGGCGGGGCACGAACTGGCCACGCATGGCGTGCAGGTCGGGAGCGTGGCTCTCGATCTGGCCACCATGATGCGGCGAAAAGACGAGGTGGTCTCCACGCTCTGCAAAGGCATCGAGGCCCTGCTCAAGAAAAACAAGGTGACACGGTATTCCGGCACCGGAAGGCTGGCCGGGCCGGGCCGCGTCGAGGTGGCTGCCACGGATGGCTCCACGACGGTTCTCGAAGCACTGCGGGTCGTGCTCGCCGTGGGGAGCCGCTCCACCGTGCTGCCAGGGGTCGAGGTCGATGGCCGGTTTGTCGGCACGAGCACCGAGGCGTTGTCGTTTGATACCGTGCCTCCGCACTTGGTCGTGATCGGAGGAGGCTATATCGGGCTCGAACTCGGCAGCGTGTGGCGGCGGCTGGGCTCGAAGGTGACCGTGCTTGAGTATGCCGATCGGATCCTGACCGGGATCGATGCCGAGATTGCCAGCGAAGCGCTGGCCCTGTTTCGCAAGCAAGGGCTCGAGATTCACCTCGGTGCGCGGGTCAATTCGGCCCGCCGACGCGGAGGGGGATGCCGCGTCGAGGTAGAAGGGCGTGCGCCGATCATCTGTGATCGCGTGCTTGCGGCGACCGGCCGGCGGCCGGCCACCGATGAGATCGGGCTCGAGACGGTCGGGATCACGACCGATGCCCGCGGACGGATTCCGGTTGACGATCAATTTCGTACCACCGCCGCTGGGGTGTGGGCGATCGGCGACTGTATCCCCGGGCCGATGCTGGCCCACAAGGCCGAAGAGGACGGGGTGGCCTGTGTCGATGGCATGACCGGCGGCTGGGCCCACGTCGACTACGGGCTCGTGCCGGCAGTGGTGTTTACCCATCCCGAGATCGCCACCGTCGGAGCGATGGAGGATCAACTCGTCGCCGAAGGCGTGGCCTACAAGAAGGGCGTGTTTCCTTTCCGGGGCAATGGCCGGGCAAGGACGATCAACGACACCACTGGCAAGGTCAAGGTGTTGGCCGACGCCGCCACCGACCGCGTGCTGGGTGTGCATATCATCGGGCCCTCAGCCGGCGACCTGATCGGTGAGGCGGCGGCGGCGATGAATTTCGGGGCGACCGCCGAGGACATCGCCCGGGTCTGCCATGCCCATCCGACGCTCCCGGAAACGCTCAAGGAAGCCGCGCTGGCGGTCGCGGGCCAGGCGATTCATATGTGAGGCCCTGCGGCTACGCCGCGCCTCGCGATAGCTTGAGCGACGATATGGCACACTGAGACGGGGTAGGCGAGGGGGTCGGCGAACGCTCGACGAGCCTTGGGCGTATCCTCGCCCGGCGAGGAGACTTTTGCCCCCGAGCCGGCGATTCTCAGAAAGTGAATGTGATCTACGCCGATGCGGGGTGGCAGACCGGGCCGACCGGCTCGAACGATTTGTAGCCGAGCACGAATTCCTGGTGGCCCAGCGCCTCGGAAGCTGTCGGTGTGCCGGCGGCCACCTGTTCGACGAGGGCGACGATTTCGTCACCCACTTCAGGCAGCGTGCCCCGGCCCTCGAGAATGCGGCCCGCGTCAATGTCCATGTCGCCCGCCAAATTTCGGAAGGTCTCGGGGTTCGCGCAGACCTTGATCACCGGCGAGATCGCCGAGCCCACCACCGAGCCACGGCCCGTCGAGAAGAGGGTGAGATGGCTGCCGCAGGCGATCAGTTCGACGATCTCGGCGGTATCGTTGACGTTGGGAAAGCCAAACCGCACCTCCCCGTCCGGCACGACATCGAGCAGGTAGAGGCCACCCGACTGTGGCACGTCGCCCGGCTTGATGAGCCCCGCGATTGGCGCTGAGCCGCTCTTGGAGAAGGCGCCCA
>JAQBZA010000466.1 GCA_027622795.1 Planctomycetota bacterium
CAAACTTCGGCACCGATGCATCGTAGGCCGCCGGGAAGCCGCCGCCGATGTCGAGGAGCTTGAGCGTAAACCCACGCGACTTTGCCTCGGCGAAAATATTGGCGCAGAGGTGGATCGCCTGGATGTAGTTTTCCGGATTGGTGCACTGGCTGCCGACGTGGAAGGAGAGCCCCTCGACCACGAGGTCATGGTCATGGGCATACTTGATCAGGTCGACCGCCTCGCCCGGCAGGGCCCCAAACTTGCTCGACAGCTCGACCATCGAGCCCGTGTTGGGCACGCGGAGCCGCAGGGCCAGCCCGGCATGGGGCGCGTGCTTGGCGATCTTTTTCACCTCCTCCTGATTGTCGTAGGTGACCAGCGGCTTGTAGCGGTCGAGCTCGTGGAGGGTCTCGATCGGCTTGATCGGATTGGCGTAGATGATTTTGTCCCAGATGAAGTCCTGCCGGGCCTTGGCGGGAAGCTTCTTGATGTTTTCGTGGACGGTGTGAAACTCCTGCATGCTGGCCACATCGAAGCTGCCGCCGAGTTCGTAAAACGTCTTCACGATCGCCGGGTCGCTGTTGACCTTCACGGCGTAGTAGATCTGCACCCGGGGAAAGTGCTTGCGGAACAGGGCGTAGTTTTTCCGCAGTTCGGCGTGGTCGACGACGAACAGGGGCGTGCCGTGCTTCTTGGCGAGGTCGAGGAGCGTCTTTTGATTCATGGGGTGGTGATCGCCTTTCGGGAAAGGCTCGGGGACGGCAAAAGTCTCGTCGCGGAGGAACTTCCTCGCTTGCACGTCGCAGGGCGGGGTCTTTCCGCCTGCGGCTCGAAAGTTCCTAACGCTCCTCGAGCTTCCGCCGATCCCCTCGCCGGTCAACTGTCGAACAGATGAATTCTGAATCCGAACCGCGTTTGCTGGGAGTCATGCTGGACTCGTCCGGTCAGTCTCCGTCGGTGAGGAGGAAGTTTTTGAATTGCCAGGGGTCGCTCAGGTCGATGGCGGGGCGATTGTAGCCGCGGAAGGCATTGGAGTAGTTTTTCAGAGGCGTCCAGTCGCTTTGCACCGAGATGAACTTGCCGAGGTAGGGCTTGGCGATGCCGAGCACGTAGTCGTGGGGGAGGTCGTCAGGGAGTTTCACGCCCTCAGCCGGATTTTCGATCATCCACATGCAGGCCGCCACAACAGAGATCGCCACCTGCATCGTGGTGGCATTCTGGTGGGGCACCAGCCGCCGCGACTCCTCGATCGAGAGATCGGTGCCGCACCACCATGAGTCGAGTGGGTGGCCCATCACCAAAGCCCCGAGGATGTCGGCGCCACTTTTGATCTCGTCGGTCATGATCCGATGCTTCGGCTGGAGGCGGTAGTCGTTGCCCCGCAGTTCCCAGAGGCTGGCGATGGCGGCGTCGCACGGGCAGTAGGCATAGTGGACCGTGGGACGGTAGATCGTGGTGCCCGAGCCATCCCGCACCGACAGCTTCTCGGTGATGCTGAAGGCCTCGCCGTGGCGGACCACCATGCCGACGATCGTGTAGTTTGGCACCCACGACACCACCTGCGTGTTGATCCCCATGCGGGCCAGGCAGATCTGGCTCTTGGGTCCATCGGCATGCTCGTAGGCGAAGGGGGGCAGCTCCTTTTCATGCGTGCCCCAGCCCATCTCGGCCGTTGTCGTGCCCTCCTCGCGGAAGCCTTCCACGCTCCAGGTGTTGACGAACTCGTCGACCTCCTTGGGCCGGTCGCTGATCTGGGTATCCCGCTCGCTGCAGTGGATCACCTTCACGCCCAGCTCATGGGCCAGATGGTTGAAAGCGTGGTCCTTGGCATGCTGGGCGACCCGCTCGGCCTGCTCACCGGCAAACTTTTTCTCCTCAAGGCAGACCTTGGCGATATCGAGCAGGGCATGTTTGGTGAAGTGGCTGATCAGGCCGGGATTGGCCCCGTGCTCCAGCACGGCCGTGGGGCCCGGGGAATCCCAGCCGGCGATCATCCGCCGCAGATTCATGTGCCGCCAGTAGAGCGTCATCTGCGTGGGGGGAGCGTTTTGAGCATTTTCGTAGGGATCCCACAGCTCTACGGATGTGTTGAGATAGAGTACGCCCTGATCGTGGCACCACTGCACGATCTCGCAGCAGTCGATGTTCCACGCCAGATCGATGAGCAGGTCGCCGGCCGACAGGTACTTGCCGAGCACCGTGCCGAGATTGTCGGGAGTCACCTTTTCACGGACGAAGGTCACGCCCTTCTTGACCCACGGGGCAAGGGCCGCATCATCGGGCTCGAAGTCGATGATCGTGATGTTTTTCGGGGAGACCTTGATGTGGTCGAGAAGGATCGGGAGCGTGCAGCGGGCGACGAAGCCGAAGCCGACAAAGAGAATGCGGTTGTTGAATGTCACCATCGTGGGGAGGGGCCCTCCAATCCTTCGGGAAAAAAACCAGTCGCGAAAGTATACGGCGGATTCAGCAAAAAGGGTCGGTTCCTCATCCCCAATTCACGCTGGACGTTCAGCCCCCGGCAAGAGAGAGTGCTGGCGGCGGTTCGGGGCTGCCCATGCCCCTTCGCCGGACGCTCGCTGCGGGCATCCTGCCCTTCGCTCGCTCGGATGCAAACTGCGCTCCGCAATCCTTGCTGCGCTTGTTTGCATACGCCGGCTCTGGGGCATGGGCAGCCCCTCACGGGTGACGCGGTCGGGGCACATGAAACAGAGGCGGAGAAAGCAGTAATTTATGCGAGTTGTTGTGCAGCGGGTGAGTGACGCGCGGGTGACGATCGACGGCGCGGTTGCTGGGCAGATCGGGCGGGGAGTGCTGGTGCTCGTGGGCGTGGAGGCGGGCGATTCACCCGGTGATGCCGAGTGGCTGG
>JAQBZA010000467.1 GCA_027622795.1 Planctomycetota bacterium
CACCGAGCCGGCGTAGGCAGACAAGCGCAGCCAGGATGGCGGAGCGCCGTCTGCATCCGAGAGAGCGGAGGGCACGATGCCCTCCGCGAACGTCCGGCGACGTGGCACGGGCAACCCCTCACCGCGTCACCAAACAGCCCCAACCGATCCTCTCATCAAAGGTGCGTTGGCCTTTTCCCAAGCAGATCGTTTACGCTGTGAACCGGTGAACAGCATGAATCAATTTCGTGAGCCGAGCATCCAGGCGACCGAAGAGCCGGTCGGCGAGGATCGTGCGCTGCGACCGCAGCGGATGAACGAGATGATCGGCCAGCGGGCGGTGCACGAGCGGCTCTCCATCGCCATCGATGCCGCCCGCAAGCGGGGTGAGTCGCTCGGCCATATTCTGCTCGACGGCCCCCCCGGCCTTGGGAAGACGACGTTCGCCACCTGTATCCCCAATGAACTCGGCACCACGCTGCAGATCGCCAGCGGCGCGGCTCTGGCGGCGCCGAAGGATCTGCTTCCCTACCTCACCAATGCCTCCGAAGGCTCCGTGCTGTTCATTGACGAGATCCACCGGCTCCCGATCGCGGTCGAGGAGTTTCTGTATCCGGCGATGGAAGACTTCCGCATCGACATCACGCTCGGCGACGGTGTGAGTGCCCGCACCATCAACATGCCGCTGCGCCCCTTTACGCTGGTCGGGGCTACGACCCGGGCCGGCTTGCTCTCGGCACCGCTGCGGGATCGGTTTGTGATTCGCGAACACCTCGACTACTACTCGCCGGACGAGCTGGCCGCGATCGTTCGCCGCTCGGCCGTGAAGCTCGACATGCCGATGGACGATGCCTCGGCCGACGAGATCGCCCGCCGCAGTCGGGGCACGCCCCGGCTGGCCAACAATCGGCTCCGCTGGATCCGGGACTTCTCCACCAGCCGCGCCGATGGCGCCCTCGACGTGGAGATCGCGAAGGCGGCCCTTGCGATGCAGGGAATCGATGAGCTGGGGCTCGACGGGTTCGACCGTCGCTACCTGGAGACGATCCAGCGGGTTTTCGGGGGGGGGCCGGTCGGGATCGAGGCGATTGCCCATACGATGAGCACGGCCCCCGACACGCTCGAAGATGACGTGGAGCCTTTTCTGCTTCGCTGCGAACTGGTGATCCGCACCCCTCGTGGCCGCAAACTCACCGGCAAGGGCGAAGAACACCTTGGCGGGCAGCCGACCGGCCAAGGACGGCTGTTTTGAACGTCATTTGACCACCTGCCCCGGTTGACGGTAACCTCCCAGTTCCCTCAGACAGAGAAAAAGCCATGGCCGTTCCCAAGCGCCGTCAATCCAACCAAAAGACCCGTTCCCGGCGGGCCCACGATTTCCTTACGCCCCGTCAGTTGACGTTTTGCTCCAACTGCGGCAAGGCCGTACCCACGCATCGGATCTGCGGTGCGTGTGGCTACTACATGGGCCGTCAGGTTCTGAAGACGGCGGAATAACGCGGGCGATCGCTCGCGGAGAGAGGCAGAGGGTTCGATTTTGTCGTCAGGCGGCGCCACCGCGGTTTTGTTCCCCGGCCAGGGAGCTCAGTCCGTCGGCATGGCGGGAGACTGGTGCGTCGTCAATCGTACGGCGGCCGATTTGTTTGCCCGAGCGGCCGAGATTCTTGGCTACGACCTGCTCGCCATCTGCCGCGACGGGCCGGCTGACCGGCTCAACACAACGGCCGTCAGTCAGCCGGGCATCCTGGTGACGAGTCTGGCCGCCCTTGCGGTGCTGCGGGAACGTGCCCCGGCCCTGCTCAAAGCGGCGACCGTGACGGCCGGCCTTTCCTTGGGTGAATACACGGCGCTCGTGTTCGCCGGAGTGCTTTCCTTTGACGATGCCGTGCGGCTGGTCGATATCCGCGGTCGGGCAATGCAGGCCTGCGCCGACCAGCGGCCCGGGGGGATGGTGGCCGTGCTCGGGCTCGAGCGGGAGCAGGTCGAGGCCGTCTGCAGTGAGGCTCGGGAGAGCGACGTGCTCGCCGTGGCCAATGTGCTCTGCCCCGGCAACATCGTCGTGTCGGGGTCGGTCAAGGCCTGTCGTCGGGCCGAAACGGCGGCGATCGCGGCTGGGGCGATGAAGTGCGTGCCGCTCGATGTGGCGGGTGCGTTTCACACGCAGCTCATGGAGCCGGCCGTCGAAAAACTCCGGGCTGCCCTCGCCACCGTGTCGCTCGCGACACCGCGGATTCCGGTGGTGAGCAATGTCGATGCCCGGCCTCACACCGATCCGGAAGAGATTCGGGCTCTGCTGGCCCGTCAGGTCTGCGGCGTCGTCGAGTGGCAGGCATCGATGGAGCAGGTGCTCTCGACGGGTGTGCAGGCAGTATGGGAAGTTGGACCCGGTCGGGTGCTCCGCGGGCTGCTCAAACGCATTCGTCGCGGTATGGCCTGCCATGGCGTGTTCGATTGAACCCGAGGCGAATGATTCCAATTACGAGGGAGAGCGGCGATGGCTGACGAGGGCAAGCAGGTGGCGAAGCCAACGATGTTGCGGGCGGATCTGTCGGGCCAGGTGGCCGTTGTCACCGGGGCCTCGCAGGGCATTGGCCGGGCCATTGCCGAGACGCTCGCCGCCAATGGCGCGACGGTGGCACTCGTTGCCCGCAGCGCCGGCAAGCTGGCCGACGTGGCTGCCGCCATCCAGGCGGCCGGGGGCAAGGCCGACGTGTTTCCGTGCGATGTCACCCAGGGAGAGGCGATCGCCGGCGTGATCGAGGCGGTTGTCGAGAAGCTCGGCCGGCTCGATATCCTCGTCAACAACGCCGGCGTCACCCGCGACACGCTCCTGCCGCGGATGAGCGATGAGGAGTGGGACGACGT
>JAQBZA010000468.1 GCA_027622795.1 Planctomycetota bacterium
CCCCCCCTGCCATTACGAAGGGGGCGGAAATACCGTGACCTTCGACACCCGGAATGATGGTTCGACGGGAACCTACAAGACGGTGCTGCCATTGTGGGGTGTTGCTCGCACGGGCCCGTGGACATGGCACGGGTGGCAAAGGGATCTGCCCACGGCGTTGGAGAAATCCCTTGTCGACTCGATGCAGGGACCACAACCAAGCCAACGCGACGTGGCCGCCCTGGCGGCCTTTCTTGACACGCTGCAGGCTCCCCCGAGTCCGTTTCGCGAACACGATGGATCGCTCTCGGCCGCCGCCCAGCGGGGCCACGAGATTTTCATCAGCCCGCGGGCGGGGTGTCGTTCGTGCCACGCGGGAGACGACTTCACGTCGGCCGATCTCCATGATGTCGGGCAGGGACGCGCCTCCGACGTCTATCAGGGCTTCAGTCCACCCACGCTGCGCGGCCTGCATCGCAAGATGATGTTCCTTCACAGCGGTCGCGTCACCTCGTTGCGGGTGCTTCTTGCCGGCCCCCACGGGCCCGATCTGGTGAGCGGACTGGCCCCGTTCTCGATGCAGGAGCTTGATGACGTGGTGGCCTATCTTGAATCACTCTAAACGACAGTGGCCCCACCCCGCGGAGATTCTCTGATGCACTGTGGCAGGCTCGCTGGGGTCGTTTGGCTCGCCCTGCTGGGGCCGCTGGCCCTAGGAGGGACGTTCAATCCCGACCGTGCCATCGGCGACATCGTGCCCGCGTGGCAGGATCTGCCCGGTGTTGATGGAAAACGCCATGGGTGGGACGCGGTGGCCGACCGTGAGTTCGTGGTGGTGGTCTTCACATGCAACAGTTGTCCCTATGCCGTTGACTACGAGGATCGCGTGGAAGCCCTCGCCCGACAGGCTGCGGCGGCCGACAGTCGCTTTGCAGTGGTGGCCATCAACTCCAATCGGATTCCCGACGATGCCCTGCCGGCCATGCGTGCGCGGTCCCTTCAGAAGGGGTTTTCTTTCCCCTACCTGTTTGATGAAAGTCAGTCCGTTGCCCGGTCATTCGGCGCTGTCCGCACCCCTGAGTTTTTCATCCTCGATCGCGACCGCCGGATCGTCTACATGGGCGCGATGGATGACAATGCCGACCCGGGCCGAGTGACCAAGACGTATCTCGCCGACGCCCTGGCCGCCTTGCAGGACGGACGCCCCGCACCTGTCACAGAGACCGCTCCCGTGGGCTGCATGATCCGCTTTGTCAGAAATAACACGAGGAACCGTTGATGAACACGCTCCCGAACACGGCCCGTCCGCTGATGGCACCCCGGTCGTGGAGGGTCTGGCCTTCCCACGTCGCCCCGCTGGCCGTTGGTGCCATGACGCTCCTCGCCGGAATCTGCCTGGCTGACGACGCGCGATTCGCCCCACCGAAGGATCTCAACGGTTTTTTTCCGTTCACTCCTCCTACCTCCATCGATGCCTGGAACCATCGTGCCGACCACGTTCGCCGCCGCGTGCTCGTGTCGCAAGGCCTGTGGCCGGCACCCACCAAGTCACCGCTCAATCCCGTGATCCATGGCACGATCACGATCGCCGACGACTCCGCACCGGGCGGGGGATACACGATTTCAAAGGTCTACTTCGAGAGCCTTCCCGGCTTCTTTGTGACTGGCAACCTGTATCGCCCGCAAGAAACCTCCGGAAACCGTCCTGGCGTGCTGTTTGCCCACGGCCACAAAAAGGATGCGCGGCTGACACTCGACTCACCCGAGCACGTCCGCCGCGAGATCGCGGCAGGGGCGGAGCGTTTTGAGCAGGCCGGGCGAAGCCGGTATCAGGCCATGTGCGTGCAGCTGGTCCGGATGGGCTGCATTGTTTGGCAGTGGGACATGCTCGGGGATTCCGATTCCCAGCAACTCTCCCGCGAGCTCGTCCACGGGTTTGCGAAGCAGCGGCCTGACATGAACCGGGCCGCAGCGTGGGGCCTGTTCAGTCCGCAGGCCGAGAACCGACTCCAAAATGTGATGGGCCTGCAGACCTGGAACTCAATCCGTTCCCTCGACTTCCTGCTCTCGCTTCCCGAGGTGGATCCCGAGCGGGTCGCGATGACCGGCTCGAGCGGCGGCGGGACGCAGACAATGGTGCTGGCGGCGGTCGAGGATCGGCTCGCGCTCTCCTATCCCGTCGTGATGGTGAGCACATCGATGCAGGGGGGCTGCACCTGTGAAAATGCGTCACTGTTGCGGGTCGGTACCGGAAACGTCGAATTTGCCGCTCTCTTCGCACCGCGACCGCAGGGCATGAACACGGCGGATGACTGGACCAGCGAGATGGCGACGAAGGGCTTCCCCGATCTCCAAAAGCTCTACGGCATGCTGGCCGCGGCAGATCGCGTCACGCTGCTGCGGGGAGAGCATTTTCCGCACAACTACAACGCCGTCACCCGAATGGCGTTTTACACGTTCCTCAACCGACAGTTTCGCCTCGGGTTCCCCGAGCCTGTCCTCGAGCGTGACTATGCGCCCCGGCCGCCGGAACAGCTCTCCGTGTGGGATGAATCGCACCCGGCACCACCGGTGGCCGACCCGGCATTCGAGCGGCAACTCCTCGCACACCTTGCGGCGGACGTCGAGCGGCAGGTTCGCGAGGCCACGCTGACGCGGGACGGCGTGCAGCGGCTTCTCCAGCCGGCCTTCGAAGTCCTGATCGGTCGCTCGTTTGACTCAGCCGGGAGTGTCGCCTGGCACCTGGATGACAAGCGGCACGAGGGCGACACGGTCACGCAAATGGATGGCACCCTCGCCAATACCACCCACGGTGAGGAGGTGCCCGTGAGATGGCTCTATCCCGCCACGTGGACG
>JAQBZA010000016.1 GCA_027622795.1 Planctomycetota bacterium
GCTTTCGCATCGGCTTCGATTGCAGCGGCCTGTTCTTCGATTGCGGTTACTTTGGAGACATCTCCGGGCTTGGCGAGCGAGCAGTTGCGGGCGGTCGGCGAGCGCCATTGCTGCCAATCAAACGCCGGTTCAAAAATCGCCCGAAAGCGGTAATAGTCGGCATGCGAGATCGGGTCGAAGCGATGATCATGGCATTGGGCACAGCCGACCGTCAGCCCCAGCAGGGCTGACGAAACAACTTTCAGTTGTTCCGCCACAGCTTCGTTCCTGGCCAGATTGACATCTGCGACCCTGTCGCCGGTGCCATCCGGGGCCATCCGCAGAAATCCGGTGGCCGTGACCTGCTCGCGTCGCACTGGGTCGAGCATCGCTTTGGAAGTCTCTCCATGAACAACACGGGCGAGCTCATCACCGGCCAACTGCTCCACGATAAACGTATTCCAGGGCTTGTCTTGTTGAATTGCGTTGATGACATAATCGCGATAATGCCAGGCGTACGGTCGCAGCGAGTCGGCCTCAGCATGGCCGGCGGAGTCAGCATACCCGGCGACATCGAGCCAGTGTCGGGCCCATCGTTCACCATAGGCTGGGGAGGCGAGGAGCCGATCGACGAGTTGCTCATACGCATCCGCCGCGGTATCGGTGAGAAACGCATCGATTTCCTCGACGGTCGGAGGGAGGCCCGTGAGATCAAACGTCACCCGGCGGATCAAAGTCCGACGGTCAACATCGGGGGCAAACGTCATCCCCCGCTCCGAAAGCTTCCGCGCGAGAAACGCATCCACATCGGTGCGGATACGCGGATCGGCGATCTCGGGAACCTTCGGTCGGGTCACTGGTTGGAAGGCCCAGTGCTTTTTTTCTGCGGCCGCAAAGTAGGGGCCGGGGGGCAGTGTCTCTGGCTCCGACTCTCCCCCCGCGGCGCCTGCAGCGACCCACCGTCGCAGCAGGTCGAGTTGGGAGGCGGACAGAGGTTTGCCTTCCTGCGGCATCGCCCCAGTTGCGATGACGTGAATGAGAAGACTGGCTTCAGGCCTACCCGGATTCACGACCGGCTCACCTGCGTCTCGCGGCCCGATGAGAAAACGATGGAGCCGGAGATCGACTCCACCGGCAATATCCTCGTCTTCACCGTGGCAATGGGTACAGGAGGCACGGAGAATCGGCCGAATATCTCGTGCGAAGGAGGGAGCGTCGATATCACCAGCTCTCACCTGAACGGCCGCCATCATCACCGTGAATGCCGCCATCGAGTAGGCGATAGATCGGCTATTCGTCGAGATCATTGCCAAACCTCACAGCGTCACATTCGCTCATCACAAGCGTACCATCTCACGCTGGTTGGAGCGATTCGAGGGCGGAAGGTTGGGTGGCTTCATGGGCTCAGTTGCCCACTGGCACCTGCGTCGGATGCTGGAGATAGCCGACGAGGTCACGAATCTGGGAATCGTCGAGTTGGTCAAGCAGGCCGTCCGGCATCGGCGAACGGTCCGTCTGACTGATGGCATCGATCTCTTCCGTGGGGATCGTCACCCGCTCCTGCAGCGTCAGCAGGACGACCGCCCTTTCAGTATGTTCGACCACGACTCCTGACAGCACACGGCCGTCTGTCAGGCTGAGGATCGACAGTCGCCAATCACGATTCACCACGGCACTGGGATCGACCATGTTTTCAAGCAGGTAGCCCTGATCGTGCCGACCCGAACCAGTCAAATCGGGCCCCAACTGACCGCCTGTGCCATAGAGGCGATGACAGCTGCCACAGGTTTTCTCAAAGAGAAGCCGGCCGGCTCCAAGGTCGGGCTTCTCGTCCGGCGTTGCCAGCCGTTCAGAAAGCTGGCGAATCCGCTCCTTCTTTGCGGCCGGACTCTCCCGAAGATGGCCCCACACAGGCGACAATCGATCAGAGAGTTAATCATCGCCGAGGGCGTGGATCTGGCGAATCACGGCAGCGGAAAGATCGCTCACCGGTATTCGCTTCTGCTCGACGGCAGCGACCAACTCACCCGCAAACGACCGCCGGGACACGAGGGTCAAAAAGATCGCATCACGGGCGGCTCCACGGGCACGGCGTCCGGCATCGACAAGTTGTCGTCCGATGGCAGGGTCATTGAATCGAGAAAGACCCCGAGCGGCCACGGACTGAAGGTGCCGATCGGTGAGAAGGTGTTCACAGATGCTTCTTAGTTCTGGTGCTTGGGCGTCGATCAAGGTGGCCAAAGCCCTGCGCCGCATTTCCACCGTGGCATGAGGATTCAGGGCCACATCACGAACAGCATCGATTGCCCGACCATCGCCGAACAGGATCGCAAGCTCATCGGCATGCCGCCGACCGCGGTCCCGAATCTCGCCTTCGGGGAGGGTATCTAAGGCGTCGTCGACCAGTGTCCATGACGTTGGCTGCGCTGCCTTCCGCCAGCCGGCAAAGCCCTCCGCTAGTCCGGCCAGCACATCGGCGAGGACCGCCGGATCATGTCCCACCCCGGCCGCCGCTCCATGAAGCAACTGAACAACCCCTTCCGGCGCGGCGTCGTAGAGACCGGCAAGTCTTCGGGCGATCAGTCGTCGTGTCGTTGGCCAGCGACACGAGGTGGCCACCTCGGCCAACGCCACCGGATGGAGGTCAGCGACGGGAATCAGTCCATACCAGACGAGCAACGGAAGATTGTGGTCCGTGGCATCCTCGGCATGGGACACAAGCGGTATGGCCAACGCGGGACGTAGATCCACGGGGAGGCGTTGGAGCGTGGATGCGAGAGCGAGACGGACCAGACCAGAGGGTTCATGGCGAGCCAAGAGCACAAGCCGATCGAGCAACACCTCGGCCCGGCGACGAACGTCCGCGGCAGCAGCGGCAGCCGGCAGGACCGGTCCGAGAGCGGCGTCGAGAGGCAATTCCTCGGTGAGAAGCCGGACTGCCCATGTACGAACATGCTCATCGGAGTGATGCAACAGGTCGTGCAGTCGATCGGAGTCTGATGGGTCAATCATGTGCATCGCGAGCATGGCACGGATGCGATGCGCCGCAGCTGAAACCCGTGGATCGATTGCCGCAAGCTGTTCGGCAGTTGTGAACTGCTCTTCGAGAACAGCGCGGGCTGCCACTGCAGAATCTCCGGCGAGAGGGGCTCGCTCGGTGAGGACCATGCGGGCCTGACCAACCCACCAGCCGTCGGGATGCCGTTGGAGGCGGGCAAGATCGACATCGCTCAGGTTGTGAAGGTCGAAACCGCCCGGAGCCTGCCATGCCCCGGCGGCCTGTGTTGTGATCTCTGGAAGCCGTGGCTGGCCATACGCAACTCGAAACAGGCGACCACTCGTCCGGTGCACACCGTCCCGCTCATGGCATTCGCCAGTATCGCTCCAATCAACCACGGTCACGCTGCCATCGGGGCCGCTCATGAGCTCGATCCCGCGAAACCAGTGATCACCGCTCACAAAGAAGTCGGGAGCGTGGCGGGCCACATAGCCGCTGCCACGTCGCTGCAGAATTTCCTGATTGGCTCGGCGGCCATGAAAATTGAGGGTGAATAGTCGGCCCCGATAGTCTGCTGGCCAATTCGTACCGGCGTAAATCATGCAACCACTGTGGGCATGGCCGCCGCCAAGATCATCGGCTTTCCCGTCTCGGGAGTTCTGCCAACCGCCCTTCACGTCGAAGTGATAATGGTCGGCATGGTGATCGATCAGTTCATACGTGAACGGGTTTGGATCGATGCCGTTTGCCTGGGCAAAATGTGCCCCATGAATCAGGTGCCAGAGATGACCATTTACCGTGTTGACAAAAAAGCCCTCGGCAACGGCGTTCCAGTCGAGCCCCCACGGATTGGTCGTACCAGTGGAGAGCACCTCGGCTCGCCCCGCGCGGGGTGAGTACCGCCAGATTCCTCCCTCCATCGGCAGCCTTGCGGCATCGAGAGCGTTGGGACTGCCAATTCGCGCTGGGCAGGAATGGCCGCAGCGACCATAGAGCCAACCGTCAGGACCGAACCGGAGTCCGTTGGCAAAATTGTGGTAGTTCGCCTCCGATACTTCGAAACCGTCGAGGATCGTCTCAGCTGGGCCGTCGGGCCGCCCGTCGCGGTCCCGATCGGGAATGAACAAAAGCCGGGGTGGGCACATCGCCCATAGCCCACCGTGGCCGACCTCGATTCCCGTGAGCACCGGCAACGTGTCCATAAAGACGGAACGGCGATCAAGGGTGCCATTTCCGTCGGTATCTTCCATGATGAGCACACGATCCCGTAAAGCATGATCAAATCGTTGACTCCCTTCGGCATAGGTGAAGTTTTCCGCCACCCACAGACGTCCGCGCGCATCCCAGGTTAATGCGATTGGATTTTGCACGTCTGGTTCGGCGGCCATCACGGTCGCACTGAATCCGTGTGGCAGAGCCAGCCCGCTCGCTGCCGCTGATGCAGCGGGAGGTCGGCCTCGCTCGGCGATCTCGCTGTCGTATGGCTCGGGGAAGGTGTCATCTGCCAAAGCTGAACACGCGAGCACGCCCACCAGAAGCCATGCCCGGGAACCCACGATTGCCGATGCCCACATCACAAACCCTCCCATTCCACCAGACCAATTTTCTGATGATTATGCTCCGCGGCTTGCCTGGCGAAACACTATGATAGCGACTCGCGGTCATCTTCAGGAAACGACTCCCGTATCCCCTCAATCCGGCTCCGGCCATGCAGCCACTCTCTCGCCGCGCCTTGATCACGTCGCCTTGTGTGCCGGAACCGCACGGCGAGTTCATAGACGTGAACTCGGTGCTGGCTCGCTCCGACACAGATCCGGAGTACCGGATCCGCAACGGGGGCATCCGTCACTCCGTGATGGGATGGTGCTTCAAGCCAATGGGTGCGGTAACGCTCGCTCGGCATGCCCGGCAGATTGGCCTGGCAGGCATTGAAGGCATCGACCGCAAGCATTACGGGGAGATTCGCAAACTCGGACTCGAAATCTCTCTGGTCAGTAGCCACGGCTATGCTCGCGGTCCCTGCAACCCTGAGTTTCACGCGGAGACTGAGCAGAAACTCCGCGAAGCAATCGAAATCGCCGCGGCGGTGGGGGCCCGCAAGGTAATCACGTTCACGGGCATGCGGTTTTCGGGCATGGATCGCGATCGCGCCGCGGCCGACTGCATCGCAGTTTGGAAGCGCGTGCTGCCAACAGCGGAACATCGTGGCATCACGCTGGTGCTCGAACACCTTAATTCTCGTGATGACACCCATCCCATGAAGGGCCACCCTGGGTATTTTGGGGACGACGTCGACTTTTGCGTCGATCTTTGCAACCGCATCGGGTCTACTCACTTCAAGCTTTTGTTTGACGTCTATCACGTCGCCATCATGCACGGAGACATCATTCGGCGATTACGGTTGTACCGTGACCAGATCGGCCACCTGCACACCGCCGGCAATCCAGGCCGAGGTGAATTGGACGACCATCAGGAAATCAACTACCCGGCAGTCATGAAGGTGGTGGCTGAGATCGGCTATCACGATTTCGTTGCTCATGAATTCTTACCGACTTGGGATGATCCGATTGTTGCCCTGAGACACGCCGCCAGGGTCTGTGACGTCTGATACACGAGGGTGAAATCCACGACAGAAGAGAGGAAGATGACTGCTTTCAATCGATGCCTGGGAGCCTGGTGGTTGGTCGCCGTAATATTCGGTCTTCTGGTGGAATCCACTGCGGCAGAGACGCTTTTTGATGGCCAGAGTTTTGCCGGCTGGGAGGGCGATACGACCGGGGTGTGGCGCATCGAAGATGGCCAGATCGTTGCCGGATCGCTCGATCGTCGGCAGGAGAAGAATGACTTCCTGTGCACGACGCGGCGCTTTGGCAACTTTGATCTGCGTCTTCAGATCAGGTTGGTTGGCACAGATGGCTTTGTGAATTCAGGAATCCAGTTCCGCAGCGCACGGATTCCAAACAGTCACGAAGTGATTGGCTATCAGGCTGACTTCGGCAAGGGCTATGACGGTGCCCTGTACGATGAGTCGCGACGCCGACGCATGCTCGCCCAGCCAGCAGCCGAGGTACTCGCCAAGATCTCACGACCGGGCGAGTGGCACGACTACCGGATCCGCGCCGAGGGTGCCCGCGTGCAGCTGTGGGTCAACGGGATTCAGACGGTCGACTACACCGAGACCGAACCGGGACTTCCGGCCGACGGAGTGATTGCCCTGCAAATCCATGGAAACGCCATCTCAGAGGTGCGATTCAAGGATCTTTCCATCGAGGAATTGCCGCCGTCCGTGGCAGCAATCGAATGCCGACCACGAGACGGCCTGCCGAACTTCTTTGCAAAGGCGCGGTCAGGTGAGGAGATCTGTGTGGCTTATTTCGGCGGGAGCATCACCGCAGCGCCGGGGTGGCGGGTCGGCTCACTCGACCGATTGAGAAAGGCGTTTCCGCAGGCTTCGTTCCGTGAGATCAACGCCGCAATAGGCGGGACCGGCTCCGATCTGGGGGCCTTTCGCGTGGGGCGTGACGTGCTTGCCCGTAAGCCGGACCTCGTCTTCATCGAGTTTGCGGTCAACGATGGCGCAGCGTCCGCCGCGCAGATCCAGGCGACCATGGAAGGCATCGTGCGGCAGATTCGTCGGGCTGCCCCCACCACTGACATGTGCTTCGTCTATACGGTTTCGGAGCCGGTCTTCGCCGACCTCTGCGCTGGCTTCTTTCAGCGATCGGCCTCAGCGATGGAGGGAGTGGCCGATCACTACGGGATTCCCTCGGTGCATTTCGGCGTCGCGGTCGCGGAGCAAGCCCGCGCAGGCGCACTTGTGTTCAAGGGAGACAAGATGACACCGTTCGACCCGGCTGCGAAACCAATGCTGTTTTCGACGGATGGTGTTCATCCGTTGGTCGAAACAGGTCATGTGCTCTACGCGGATGTTCTCGCTCGGTCACTTGAGTCAATGACAACGGTCGGGCCAGCAGCACGTCCACATGGCCTTCCAGGCCCCCTGCGGGCAGACCATTGGGAGGAGGCGCGAATGGTGCCAATCACTGCGACCATGCTGAGCGGGTCATGGACGGATGCGGCCGCCGGGGCGGATAAGCAGGCACGAACCTTTCAATCAAAACTGCCTGTGCTCTGGAAAGCCAGTGCCGCCGGGGCCTCACTCCGCTTCGCGGTCACCGTTCCCGGGAGCCCAGGGGATCGACCGCGTCGAACCGCAGTCTACGATCTCCTTGGTCCGGGGGGTGGCATGGTTGAGATTCGCGTCGATGGCGAACAGCCGCGAACCGTCCCCCGCATCGACGGATACTGTACCTATTGGCGGCTTGCCACCCTCCCGCTCGGCGATCTCTCGCCAGGCACTCACGAGGTTGAAGTACGGCTGCTGGCCGACGCTCCGATGAAAGAGACAATCCTGTTCGAAAAAAATAGAGCCGACATGGTCAGAAGTCCAGCCAAGTACGCCCCCAACATCTGGTACGCATCGTCGCTCCTCGTCTTCGGTGAGGTGAAGGCAATCGAGCGCTGAGCAGGAGTTAGGTCCAGAAATCGCGCTCCGGCCGCGTCTTCAAACCGTTGGCTTCAGCGTCGGGCTTGCCACCGCTCGAAAATACCTCAGTGACGGGATCGAAGGCGAGTGCTCGACCAAGAATCCAGGAGAGGGCGGCAGCATGACTGGCCACATGACTCTTTCGCATGACCGCCGCGTTGCATACCGGCTGCCGCCTCGACTTGACGCAATCAAAGAAGTTTCTGGCATGGAGTGAAGCGTCGGTCCCGCGAATCCGCTTGAAGCGGTCGCCGAGTTCGGCCCGCAGTGCTGCCGGTTCGATGTCGATATCCCCTTCGTCACCGGTCGAAATCCACCCCTCGCTGCCGATGAATTTCACCGGGCACGTGCCTAGTTTTGTGTTCCAACGTGGACCACGATCCTTGAACGGATCTGTCAGAAAATCGAGCACGAGCGTCACGCCATCAGCATACCGACAGGTAATGTTCTGATCTGAGGGAATGAATTCGATTGGACCGGTGGCATCGTACCTGCCTGCCCATTGGCAGAGGTCCACGGTATGAGCGCCCCAGTCCAACAACTTGGCGCCCGATTCAAAATCAAAGTAGCCCCGCCACTGACGCTTCACGACATAGTCACTGTGATAGGGCCGCCAGGGGCAGGGACCAAGCCACAGGTTCCAATCGATTTCCTCGGGAGCAGGCGTTGGCTCTCCTGGCAGCCAGTCGTTGTTCAACGTTGGCATGTAGACCGAGGCGTGAAGTTCCTTGAGTGCCCCTAGTTTTCCACTGTGGACGAATTCGACGGCCTTCTGGAAATTGGGCACGCTGCGACGTTGCGTCCCTGCCTGAAAAATTCGTCCGGTTCGCCGCATCGTCTCATCGATCTGACCACAGATGTCGATCGTCAGACCGCATGGCTTTTCGCAGTAGACATCCTTCCCTGCCTCGGCAGCCATCATCGCCGCCTTACCATGCCAGCGGTCGCCGGTGGCGATGATGACACAGTCAAGATCATCCCGCGCGAGCAGTTCACGCAAGTCTCCGGTAGTCGTGCAGTCGGCTGTGCCGTACGTCGTATCGACAAAATGCTTTCCCTCCATCCGGCATCGCTTCTGCACGTCTGCGATGGCGACGCACTGCACGTCAGGAAATTTGAGCATTTCCGTGAGGACGTACTTGCATCGCGGTCCGAAGCCGATCACGCCAAGCGTCAGCCGGTCACTGGCTGCGGCCGCTCCTCGTTCATGACCGAGCGCACGCGATGAGACAATGGCAGGCGCACTGATGGCGCTCGCTGTCTTCATGGCCGTGGAGAGAAACTCACGTCGCGAAGGCTGTGCCGGATGGAGTAGCGCGCCCGCCGGTGGATTGGGCTCTTGCATTGGATCGTGCGAAACGGTCATCTGAGTGAGTCTCCAGACTGAGTGGTTATCAGGCATATCCTTCCCAGATCGTCACTGTAGCTGACAGGCATTCGGCGATTCAACGTACCATCACAGTTTGCTTGGGGATGTCCTACCATGAGCAACTGCATTCCGATTCGGACCACCGCTGATACCTGTGAGGTGGCATGGTTTGCCGCCTTGTGTGGTGATGACTACGAGTTTCTCGGGGTGCCAGACGGAGAACTTCGTTCGAGTTATGCGCACTGCAGTGAGATCGTTCGGCGTGCTGATGCCAACGGATTCCAGAACATTCTCCTTCCCTCAGGATGGATTGCCGGGCAGGACGCGCTTGCATTTGCCGCTCTGCTCGGTCCCCAGACCCGGCAGATCAACCAACTCGTGGCCCTGCGGATGGGTGAGGTATGGCCGCCGATGTTGGCGCGGGCCATCGCCACACTCGACCACGCCCTGGAAGGACGGCTGTGCCTCAACATCATTTCATCCGACCTTCCTGGGACGAAGGAATCGAACGATGTCCGTTATTCCCGGTCCAGTGAGATCATTCGTATCTTGCAAGGTCTGTGGTCCACCACGGGACCATTCTCGTGGGAGGGGGAATTCTATCAGTTTGCCCTTCCCTCCACAGAACCAGCCCAGTGCTACCAACAACAGGGCGGCCCACTCCTCTACTTTGGTGGAATATCGCCGGCCGCTCAGGATCTCTGTGCTCGACACTGCGACGTCTTTCTCATGTGGCCTGAAACAGAGGAGCGGATTCAGGAAACGATGCAGACCGTGGCGGAGCAGGCCGCCGCGTATGGTCGCACGCTCGACTTCGGGTTTCGCAGCCATGTGATCGTCCGCGAGACCGAGGCGGAGGCCCGGGCAGCAGCAGATCGACTCATTTCGAAACTGGATCCCGGACGGGGCGAGGAGATCAAACGACGGTCACTCGATGCCAGCAGTGCCGGAGTCCAACGGCAGGATGCTCTTCGCACTGCTGCCGGCAGCCTGTGGATCGAGCCGCATCTTTGGAGCGGTGTCGGCCTGGCACGCTCGGGCTGTGGCAGCGCGATCGTGGGTGACCCCGATCAGGTGCTGGCAAAACTGGAGCGGTATATGGAGCTGGGAATTCGGGCCTTCATTCTCAGCGGTTATCCACACCTCGATGAGTGTGATCTCTTCGCTCGTCACGTCCTCCCGAGGCTTCGCACATGCCGACTTAACGAGCTCCAGTGTCGCCGGCTACCGCACCCGGTTACGCCGCTGACGACAGCCCCACGCACCTAGCGTCGCATCCCTTAACCATGAGACTATCGCCATGACCGCTCCCGTCCGTTTTGCGTTGGCTGGCTTCGGCGCCTGGGGCCGGTATCACGCCACCGCCATTCAGACCAATCCCGATGCTTTGTTGGCAGCTGTTGCTGCTCCTTCACCGGCCTCACGAGCTGCCGCCGCCGAGGCCTATCCGGAAGCGCGAATCTTCTCCGATCCCATGGAAATGATTCAGAGCATCGATTGTGACGTGGTCGACATCGTCACCCCCAGTCACACCCACCGCACGCTCGCGGAGACAGCCCTTGCCTCCGGCAGGTTTGTGCTGTTGGAGAAGCCAATGGCCACGACACTCGATGACTGCGCCGCCATCGTGCGGGCCGCTGAGGGGGCGGGAGGGCGACTGGCGATCGGACATGAGCTGCGACTCTCCTCCCAGTGGGGCGAGATCCATCGGATCATCGCTTCCGGCATGATCGGCCATCCGCAGTATGTGCTCGTGGAGCTTTCACGAAAGCCCTACCGCCTTGGTGCCGATGGCTGGCGATACGATCCGGCCCGCGTGGGGAGTTGGGTTCTCGAGGAACCGATCCACTTCTTCGATCTGGCGCGGTGGTATCTCGCCGGCAGTGGCGAGCCGGTGGAACTCGTCGCCTATGGCAACTCCCATGATCCAGCCAGGCCGACTCTCTACGACAATTTCTCAGCGCTGTTCCGCTGCGCGGATGGAGCATACGCCGTGGTGTCCCAGACGCTCGCCGCCTTCGAACACCATCAAACGGTCAAGGTGAGTGGAACACGGGGAGCGGTGTGGGCCGGGTGGAGCGGTGCCCTCGACCGCACAACGGAGCCAACCTCTTTTCTTCGGGTCTTTGATGGCGAGCGGTTGGTGGACGAACATCTGCCGCGGGCCAGCGGTGAGGTCTTCGAACTCCACGAGGAGATTGCTGCATGTGTTCGCTGCGTGCGACATGGCGCCGCTCCGATCGCAACAGCCCGCGACGGCCTCTGGTCAGCGGGCCTCTGCATCTTGGCGGAGGAGTCGATCCGCCGAGGAGAACCGATCAACGTGGCGGCAGTGATCGATCGACAGGCAGGGGGGAAACGCTCATGACCGGCCACCCCGCGCCCTGGTACGCCAGCGTCACCCGCTATCAGTGGCTCGTGCTCACGGTGGCCTCACTTGGGTGGGTCTTCGATGCGTTTGAAGGCCAACTGTACAACATCACCCGTGGTGACATGCTGCCCGACCTCCTGCGCGTCACTGCGGACGCTCCGTCCGTCAAGCTCTGGGGAGAACGCTTTCTCGGTATTTTTCTGATTGGTGGAACGTTCGGTGGGTGGCTGTTCAGTTCGCTGGCCGATCGCTGGGGTCGGAATCCGGTGATGGCCCTCACGATCCTCTTCTACTCGCTGTTTTCCGGGCTCACCGCCCTGGCCACCGATGCCTGGCATGTGGGCGCGCTCAGATTTCTCGTGGCGATGGGCGTCGGGGGAGAATGGGCCGTGGGTGCAGCACTCGTTTCTGAGGTGTTTCCCAAGGAGGCTCGCGAGCGCGCCGGTGGCATCTTCCACGCCACAAGTGTGGGTGGGTTGTGGCTCGCGGCTGCGGCGGGTCTCGCCGTTGGCAGCCAATGGCGGGTGGCCTATCTGCTCGGCGTTGCGCCGGCGATCCTTGTTCTTTGGGTGCGACTCTCGATTCGTGAGCCCGAGTCATGGCAAGAGGCACGACAGTCGAAGGCCGAGCGGTTAGGGAGCTTCCGGGAGTTGCTTGGCGATCCGCGGTGGCAGTTTCGCGCGCTCGGTGGGGCGCTGTTGGCAATGGTCGGGCTGGCCACGTTCTGGGGAGTCGTGGTCGCTGGCCAAGACATCGCGCGTGATCTCCTCGAGCGGATGAATGACCCGGCGGCGGCACGGAAGGCGAAGGTGGCTTTCGGTTTCGTCCAAACAGCTGGTGCCGGACTCGGGATGCTGGCCTTCGGGCCCCTCGCCGCCCGCATTGGCTGCCGTGGCACTTTTGCCATCATGCATATCGCCGCCGCGGCGATGACGCCCATCGTCTGCTGGCTCCCCTCGATCATTGGTGGCTACCCGCTGCTGCTGTGTCTCCTGCCGATTTTCGGATTCTTTGCACAAGGCATCCATGCCGGGTATGCCGTCTATTTCCCCACGCTGTTTCCCACGCACCTCCGCGCCACTGGCTCCGGGTTCTGCTTCAACACCGGTCGACTGCTTGCGGCGCCGGTCCTCATCTGGCTATCCGCCTGGATGAAGGCGACGTTTGACCTGCGGCTGGCGGTCACGTGCCTGGGCAGTTTTTTTCTGCTCGGTCTCGTGTTCCTCATGTTCCTACCGGAAACCAGGGGCATGGAGCTACCAGAATAGCCGAGCCCCGGCTGGTCATTGGTCGAAGAACCCGTTTCATTCCCTTCCGAGCCACTAACGTATGAACGATTCTACGATTCCGGTGTCTGTTCCCGCTGCCTTCGGCTGTGGCGATCAGCCCCTTCCTGCCGTTGGGCTCGGCCTGTGGAAAATCGAACGAGCCAGTGTCGGCAGCCTGGTTACCGAGGCAATCCGAGTCGGGTATCGGCATCTCGACAGCGCCTGTGATTACGGCAATGAGGCCGATGTGGGAGCTGGGATTCACAAGGCGCTCACGACTGGTCTTTGCCGGCGCGAGGATCTGTGGGTCACCTCAAAACTATGGAACACCTTCCACGATCCGCAACACGTCAGGCCGGCCTTGGAGCAAACGCTCCGTGACCTCCGGCTGGACTACGTCGATCTGTATCTTGTCCACTTCCCGATTGCGCTAGCTTATGTTCCGTTTGATGTCCGCTATCCACCGGGATGGTTTTTTGATCCTGATGCCGAAAGTCCGGAAATGCGGCCAGTGCGAATTCCGCTTGCGGACACATGGCAGGCGATGGAGCGTGTTGTTGATGCCGGTCTGGTTCGGCGGATCGGTGTCTGCAACTATGGGGTTGCCTTGCTTCGTGAACTCCTCGCTGCCTGTCGCATTCCTCCAGCCGTGCTGCAGGTGGAAATGCATCCTTTGCTCACCCAGGAAAAACTTCTGCAGTTTTGCCGGCAGGCCAAGATCGCGGTTACCGCCTTCTCGCCGCTTGGCGCGCCTTCCTATGTGCCGTTGGGTATGGCCCGTGAGGCCGACAGCCTGCTGACACACCCCACGATCATGGAAATCGCAGCCGCGGTCAGTCACACACCGGCGCAGGTGCTTCTCCGGTGGGGCGTACAACGCGGAACGGCTGTCATTCCCAAGACATCTCGCCGCGAACGGCTGGCGGAAAATCTCGATCTTTTCGGACTTTCACTGTCCGGGGAACAGATGGCAGCGATCAGTAGCCTCGATGCCCATCGACGTTTCAACGACCCGGGCGTCTTTTGCGAGCAGGCCTTCAACACATTCTTTCCAATCTACGAGTAACACCGCCAGATGAGGGCATCGATCATCAGCCGCTCATCACGGATCCGAACGGGTGGCGAGTTCAGCGATTTCAGCATGGCTCAGGGCGCGGTCGAACACGGCAATTTCATCGAGCCGACCCTCCCACGAATCAGCACCGTCACTCCTCCCACCAAAGGAAATGACATCACCACGACCATGGCCTCCTGCTCCCCGACCGGAGGCCTCGACGTTGCCGTCAACGTAGGCGTACCAGTTGTCTCCCGCGCGGACGAAGCCCACGTGGTGCCAACGCCACCGCTCGATGGTTGACTGACCAAGGTGCCGGTTCAAACCCAGCTGAACGGCAAGTCGTCCGCCGTCGGGACCATCCGCGACCACGCCGAGGTGCATGCCCGCCGGACTCGTTCCATGAGGCCAGTCGTGGGAAAAAAGCCAACCGGACAGCGGTCGGGCCTCGCTGACAAGACCATTCCAGCACCAGAGGCTGACCGTGTAGTCGCCCGCCGTCAAAGGGACTCGGGACGTTAGCCGCCCGCCGGCGAAATGAGCAGCCCGATTGATCGCCGAGTCCTCGACAAGCCGGGAGCCAACTGGACCCTCGAGATAAAAGACCACGCCGTCTTCAAAGATCCCGTCGTGACTCTGGCCACCGGCATCACGGGCAACTGGTCGCGTCATGTCATCGAGCGGATAATAACAGAGCGGTTTGTGTGCGCGGATCACCCTGGACATCGCAGTGTCGGGAGGAGCCAGCGGCCGCCGGGGCTTCCCGCAGACCTTTTCGAGGAGTGAGAGATCGGCTTCGACGAGAATCGGTTCTGCGGCCACCTCAAGACCGGCGGATCGTGCGGCCCAGGTGTTGTAGCCACCAAGTCGATGCTGCTCAGGAGGTGGAATGTAACCATCACCGCCATTGGCGAGTTCGATCACCATCGTGTGAGCGGCGGGACTTTGCCGCTTGAGTTTGAGGCCGGTGAGCGCATAGGTCTCGTTGGGTGTCGTGGCGATCGCGACATTCCCGATTCGTAACGCCTGGACCACGACTTCCGTGGATTGCTTCTCATGCAGAAAGAGCTGTTCAAGTGCATAGATTTCCGGTTGGGTTTGGGGAAGCTTTCCGGAAAGCGTTTCCGCCACCTGACGGGCCCAAGCGAGCCTCGCTGCGTCGGGAACACGGTAGCGCAAGGGCACGCGCAGCTCTGCCATCGAGAGATCGGCGTCGCTGTAGTCGCCGATGGCATCAACAGCTTCGATCGTTCGGGCAGCCAGCCCCGCCACAAACCGCTCCACCGGCTCAATCGTGTCACCGGTTCGGTAATCAGTTCTCCAAATGTCGCCGCTGCAGCCATGCGACATGATGGCGACGGGCGGATGAACCGCCTCCGACTGCCCGCGGAAATGTTGTTCGAGGGTCGCGCAATAGGCACCAAAATAATCGGCGGCGCCTCCTCCACCGAAATAGTGCATCGAAAAATTCGCCAGCAGCGCCAACGGGTGCCCCGCCGGCGTTTGGAAGGCGATCACCGTGAGTTCTGGATCTTCCGGGCCTGACTCGCCGGTGACGTGTGCCAGGTTCCCGCGGGCCGCGTGCATGGTCGCCCGCACCGTTCGATCCCCAAACGGATCAAGCTGCATCGAGTCCGGCCGTAGAATCCAACGCCGGACCGCAGTGAATGCATCCGCAGAGACCGACGCGAATCCCATTCGGGCCGGCTGGAGCCGCGTTTGAGCCTCCACAATCACGTCGGCAAGTCGAAGTCGAAGAAGCGGCACATACGTCTCATCAGCCGGTGTGCCCAGTGCTCCCATCGCGGATGGAGCCGAGTGCGTGTGCGTGGCGGCGATCGTCATGCGATCGACCGGAATCCGCGTCCGCTCCGCGGCGAGGGCCTTCGCTCCATCGATGAGCTCTTTGGGGAGCATGCAGCTATCCGCCACGACAACCGCAATCTGGGCGCGGCCATCATCGAGAACGATGGCTCGTGCCTTGATGTCCCGAGGCTCGCCACGGCGGGCCGTCATGCCTCCGTTGATGTAGACGGGGAACTGCTCGGGGGTAATGTCGATCACCGCCGCACCGACCCGCAATTCGGCAGCACATGGCCGGCACACAACCGCCATGAGAAGGGCACCGAGCCAGGCCGACGGCCGGGGCAAGCCCCACTGACGCACGTATCGAAGTTGCATGAAACCTCCGGAGCATGTTTGGTTCAACAAAAAACCATCCGGGTTGTAAAGATCTATACGGATGATCGCGAAGTCACGGACTATACTCAAAGGCACCTCTGGAGGCTCCTCCGATGCTCGAATTTCGTGTTGCCGGGTCCGGGGAACGGCCGCTTTTGTGCGGTGCCGCCCGAAGTCGTCGAGATATGTTGCACGTCGGTGCGCTCGCGGCCGTCGGGCTCTCACTCCCGCAATACGCCCGCGCTGCTGCCGAAGGCAAGGTACGGCCTGGTTGCGAAAAGCGATCGTGCATCATGATCTTCAACCTTGGTGGCCCCTCGAACATGGACCTCTGGGACATGAAGCCCGACGCGCCAGTCGAGGTTCGCGGTCCCTTCAAGCCAATCCGCACGAAGTCGGATGCCTTCGAGGTGTCGGAGCTCCTCCCGAAGCACGCCGAGATCGCCGACAAGTTTTCGCTCGTCCGCAGTTGCCACCACGATGGTGCTGCCGTGCATGATGCCGGCTGGCAGATCATGCAGACCGGCCGGCGGTTCACCGGCGGCATCCAGACACCACACGCCGGCAGCGTCATCGGTTACCTGCTTGGCCGGCGCTCCGACCTCCCGCCGTTTGTCGTGCTCCCCGAACTGATGGGCCGCGGTGGCGGCAATCTTCCCAACGGTCAGGCCGGGGGATTTCTTGGGAAGGCACAGGATCCATTCGCCCTCATGGCCGATCCCTCCAAGCCCAACTTCCGCGTGCCCGATCTGCTGCCCCCTGACCAGATCTCGGTGGCTCGGCTTGATCGCCGCCGCAAGATGCGGGAGATCGTCGAGTCAACGGCCAGGCAATTCGAGGCCAGCGAAGACGCCCGGCTGCTCGACGACAACTTCCAGGCGGCCTACCGGCTGATGACAAGCACCCAGGCCCGCGAGGCCTTCGATCTCTCCCAGGAGCCGCAGGCCGTCCGTGAGCGGTATGGCATGAACCGTTTTGGTCAGTGCTGCCTGCTCGCCCGGCGGCTCGTGGAAAACGGCGTGCGATTCGTGACGATCAACACGTTTCTGACCGTGTTCGGTGAGACCACCTGGGACATCCACGGCTCGAAGCCATTTACGTCGATCGAGGGGATGAAGAAGATCGTCTGCCCGATGTACGACCAGGCGTATTCGGCACTCATCACGGATCTTCATGAGCGGGGCCTCCTCGAGGACACGCTGGTGACAGGGCTCTCCGAGTTTGGCCGCACTCCGAAGGTGAATCCAGCCGGCGGACGCGACCACTGGCCGCAGGTCTTCACCTGCTCGTTCGCGGGTGGCGGCGTGCAGGGAGGGCGGGTCGTGGGGGCGAGCGACCCAATCGGTGCATTTCCCGCTGAGCGGCCCGTCAGGCCCGGCGACCTCGTGGCCACGATCTTTCATTCGCTCGGCCTCGATCACGAGCGGCATCTTCCGGGACCTTCGGGGCGGCCCTTCGCGCTCACCGACTTTGGCACCAACCCCATCAAGGAGCTGTTTTCATGAGGCATTCACGCTTCGGTGTGAACCTGCTTCTGGTGTGGCTGGCGGCCCACTGTCTGGCGGCCCGCGCCCATGAGCCGAGCTTCGAACTCGATGTGGTGCCGATCCTCTCCAAGGCCGGCTGCAACGGCGGCGGCTGCCACGGGGCGATCGCCGGCAAGGAAGGGTTTCGCCTCTCGCTCTTCGGATATGACCCAGCGGCTGATTTCCTGGCCATCACCCGCGATGCCCGCGGCCGCCGCATCGACCCCGCCAACCCTGGCGCCAGCCTGCTGCTCACGAAGCCCACGATGGCGTTGCCTCACAAGGGAGGCAAGCGGCTGAACGTAGGCGACAATGATTACAACCTGCTCGCTGCCTGGATCGAGGCCGGCTGCCCCGGACCACAGGTGGGCGAAAAAAAACTTGATTTGATCGAGCTCAGTCCTTCCCGTCAGACGGCCGCAGTGGGCGACTCATCGCCGCTGGCTGTAACAGCACGCTACAGCGATGGATCGAGCCGCGACGTGACCAACTGGGCCCGGTTCACCTCGGCTGACGAGAGCGTGGCCACGGTCGACCCCGCCGGCATCATTAGCGTGATCGGCCACGGCGAGGGCGCTGTCACCGCCTGGTTCTCCTCACAGATCGCCGTGGCACGGGTCGTGGTCCCATTTCCGTATGAGGTGGCGGAGTCGGTCTATGCGTCGGCTCCACGGGCAAACCTGATCGACGAGTTCAACCTTTCCCAGCTTCGCGAACTGCGGCTGGCCCCGTCGCCGCGGTGCGATGATGCGACCTTTGTGCGGCGGGCGTTTCTCGACACGATTGGCCGGCTTCCATCACCCGAAGAGGTGGAACGGTATCTCTCCGATGCGGCGCCCCAGAAAAAGGAGCGGCTTGTCGCACTGCTTCTGGCCCGCCCCGAGTTTGTTGATTACTGGACGTA
>JAQBZA010000469.1 GCA_027622795.1 Planctomycetota bacterium
GTCTCCGTGTGGGGTGGGCCGTCGGCAGGGGCCGACGCATGATTCAGGGCGGGACGATAGCGAGGCCCGCCAGCCTGCCGCCAGAGCGTTTTGGGCGATCCCAACTCGGCTGTTACTGTGCAAACGCCTGCCTGAGCCGCCCGAGTGCCGCTTCCAGCCTCGCTGTGGGGCAGGCGAGGTTGAGCCGGATGAATCCCGGCGTGCCGAAGTCACGGCCATCGGAGGGCCCGAGCCCTGCGGCCACGCAGGCGGCGTAGGGATCGGCGACGCCGGTCTCGCGGCAGTCGATCCAAGCGAGGTAGGTCGCCTGTGCCCCAATCATCGAGAGCCCGGGAATCTCGGCCACAGCCGCCGCCGTCAGCGCGTGATGCTGGCGGAGCAGAGCCAGCAGGTCGCGCCGCCAGGGATCGCCCTGCCGCCAGGCGGCGATCGCCGCGGCGTAGCCGAGGGGATTCACCATTGGCACCAAGCCCCCGCCAGCCGGCCGCCACCGCTTCTTCGTGGTGGCGTCGGGCACGATCGCCGCGGCACAGCCGAGCCCGGCGAGGTTCCAGGTTTTCGACGGCGCCACGAGCGTGATCGCCCGCTTGGCCGCCGGGTGGTCGAGGCTCGCAAAGGGCACGTGGCCGAGATGCTCATCGAGCACGAGGTCGGCCCAGATCTCGTCACTCACCATCGTGATGCCGTGCCGCTCGCAGAGATCGGCCAGCCGCAGGAGATCGCCCCGCGAAAAAACCGTGCCGGTCGGGTTGTGGGGATGGCAGAGCCAGAAGAGTTTTGTGCGGGGCGTGATCGCGGCGGGCATCGCATCCCAGTCGATGGTCCAGGTGTCGCCTGCGGGCACCAGCGGCAGCCGCACGCACCGCCGGCCGGCGAGGCCCGGCAGCGTGAGAAACGGCGGGTAGACCGGAGTGAAGGTGAGGATCTCGTCGTCGGGTTCAGCCAGCAGCCGGGCAGTGATCGCCAGGCCGGTGACGACGCCGGGCGTGGCGACGACCAGGGCCGGATCGATCTCCCAGCCGTGGAGACGGCGGAGATGGTCGGCCAGGGCCGGCGCGAAGTCGGGCGGCTCATGCGTGTAGCCAAACACCCCGTGATCGACCCGGGTCCGGATGGCATCGAGCACCACATCTGGGGACTGAAAGTCCATGTCAGCCACCCACAGGGGCAGCACGTCTTCGCCCGCCCACAGGTCCCACTTCTCAGAGCCGGTGCCGCGGCGATCGGGGCAATCGTCAAAGTCGCTGTGGGCCGGTGAAGTCATTTGTACGATTGTGCCGCGGGATGGCGGGCCGCACCACTCCTGCGAGCGGACGATGAGGAATCGGTGAGAATTTCATGTTTCGTCGACCAGCCGCTTGAGACTGGTGGATCGGCCCCCTAGGCTCAATTTTTACGCCGCCATCAAAGGCTGGCAGCGCTTCCTCAAAGATCTGCTCCGGGAGCGATCTGCTTCAGGATCGGCACCGCATGGAAATTCTCGAAGCGTTTTCATCACTCAGCATGGGGCAGACGGTGCTCCTGCTTATCGCCCTGGTGATTGCCTTCGGCTTCGAATGCGTCAACGGCTTTCACGACACCGCCAACGCGGTCGCCACGGTCATCTACACCAAGAGCCTCAAGCCCACGCCGGCGGTGATCTGGTCGGGCCTGTGGAACTTCATCGGCGTGCATGCCGGCGGTATCGGCGTGGCCTTCAGCATCGTGCATCTGCTGCCGGTCGATCTCCTCGTGAACATCAAGACCGGCCGGGGGCTGGCGATGGTGCTCGCGCTGCTTCTGGCGGCGATCATCTGGAACTTCGCCACCTGGTATCGCGGCCTGCCGGCGAGCAGTTCCCATGCCCTGATCGGCTCGATCATGGGCGTCGGCATGATGAACGCCTGGATGGAGCACGGCTCGCTCTTCAAGGGGCTCAACTGGCACAAGGTGACCGAGGTGATCATGGCGCTGCTCATGTCGCCACTGATCGGCTTCGGCCTGGCTGCCGGCCTCCTGATCCTGTGTAAGAAACTGATCCGCTCGAAGGAGCTCTACGAGCCGCCGCATGGTGACACGCCGCCCCCCTGGTGGATTCGAGCGCTGTTGATCGGCACCTGCACCGGCGTCAGCTTCGCCCATGGCTCGAACGATGGCCAGAAGGGGATGGGCCTGATCATGCTCGTGCTGATCGGCATCGTGCCGGCGACCTTCGCCCTCAACATGAGGGCCCCCACGGCGGAGATCACCGACGCTGTCGAGGCGGCTCGGGAGTTGGAAACCGAGCTGTCAAAGCCCGAACTGGCGACGATGATCGATGCCCTTCGCGATCAGCATGTGGCAAGCACGCGGCTGGAGCGGATGACCCGCAGCCGCAGCGTGGCCGCGGCGGCAGCGGTGGAATACGACGTGATCCATGACATTGTCGACCCGTTTGAGATCAGCGACCCGGTGCTGGCCACCTTCAATCCGCTTCCGCTCACCAAGTCGGTGATCGCCTCGCTCGACGGCAAGACCGACTTCGAGCACCTCAGCCCCGATGACCGCTGGACCGTGCGGACGCAACTGGTGGAGCTGGGCACCTCGGTGCGGACGCTGCTGCGGGAGTTTGGCGATCGGATGTCGGAGGATCGCCGCAATGTGCTCAAGGGCATCGCCGGCAAGCTGTCGAAGCCGGTCGAATACGTGCCCGAGTGGGTGGTGATGGGCGTGGCGCTGTGCCTCGGCCTCGGCACGATGGTGGGCTGGAAGCGAATCGTGGTCACGGTCGGTGAAAAGATTGGCAAGACGCACCTTTCGTACGCCCAGGGGGGCGTGGCCGAACTAGTGGCGGCCACGACGATCG
>JAQBZA010000470.1 GCA_027622795.1 Planctomycetota bacterium
GCGGCGTCGACGGCGGCCGACGCGAAGAAGGCCTCATCGATCTTCTCCTTGGCGGCGGCCAGCGGTTTGTCATCCGACGTCGCCACGCCCACCAGGCCGGCGAATCGGTTGAACGAGAGGACGATGTCGTCGGCCGTTTCGAACCTGCCGTCGTGGCCGCTGAGACGAATCTCGCGGACCGTCGCGTCGTCCTCCGCGGCCCGCCAGTCGGCTCGGGGCACCAGGTCTGTGACACGCAGCTTCCAGTCAGCCAGCGTTGTCTCGGCCCCGTCAGACGCCGGCTCGAGGTCGGCCGCGCGGGCGACGACCGCGTTGATCCCCGGCACCTGGATCCAGTGGTTGACCACCGCCGTCACGTAGTTGCCCAGCGACACCGAGAGCAGCCAGACGGCCATGATGACCGACTTCATCGTCTTGGGCGCCTGCGAGTAGGAGAACTCGAGGCCCGTGATCGAGACCATGATCTCGGCTGCCGTGATCACGACGTAGGCGAGAAACTGCCAGGCCACGCTCGGCCGCGCTCCCCCGTCGATCCAGCCCTGGACTACCGCCGAGAGCCCGAAGCCCACCGCCATCACAAACAGGCCGATGCCGATTTTTCGTAGCGGCGTCAGCCGGACGACGCGGTCGAGCAGCGGATAGATCAAGAACTGGAACAGCGGAATCATCACCATCACGAGGATCGGATTGAGCACCTGGATCTGGGAGGGGAGCCAGTCGATGCCCAGCCATCGGAGGTTCATGTCTTCCGCCTGGAGTACCCAGGCCGAACTCGTCTGGTCAAAGAGCGCCCAGAAGACGGCGATGCAGAGGTAAACGAGCGAGAGCCGGAGGATCGTCAGGAGGCCGTCGGCGCTGAAGACCTCCCGCAGGAAGGCGAGACCCCCGGGCGGCACATGGATGTATTCGTTGCGGCCCAGCCAGAACATCAGCGTGGCGATCGCCATCAAGACGCCGGGCACCCCGAAGGCGACGTGCGGACCGTACCACTCAAGCAGCCAGGGCGTTAGCAGGGTCGAGAGCGTCGAGCCGAGATTGATCGAGAAGTAGAACCACTGATAGACCCGGCCCATCAGGTGCCGGTTGCGGTGGCCGAACTGGTCGCCGACATGGGCCGAGACGCAGGGCTTGATGCCGCCGGAGCCCAGCGCGATCAAAAACAGCCCGGCCCACATCCAGCCCTCGGCCGAGAGCCCGCCGCTTCCCATCAGGGCCAACGCCAGGTGGCCGAGGCAGTAGAGCACCGACACCCAGATGATGATCCGGTATTTGCCGATGAAGGCATCGGAGATGATCGCCCCGATGATCGGGAAGAAGTAGACCCACGAGGAAAACGTGTGGTAGTGCTCCTGAGCCTCGGCCCGGCTCATCGCCGGCATCGCCGTGTCGGACATCAGCGACAGGTAGCGGACCATGAAGATCGTGAGGATCGTCCGCATCCCGTAGTAGCTGAACCGCTCGGCCGCTTCGTTGCCGATGATGTAGGGGATGCCCGGCGGCATCCGGTCGGTGTCGGCGGGCGTTGTGCGGTACCGGCTCATGGGGCCGCATCGTAGCAGGCCGTGATCGGGGAGTGGGCGGGGTTGCCGCGGTCGTTCGTTGGCCGGGCGGTTCGTGGAGCCCGTTCACTTCGTGGTCGGGGCACGCCTGGCGTCGGTCGCACACGGGGCGGGGTTGCTCGCGACCGTCACCTGCGCGAGCATGGTGCCCATGACGTCAGAGCAAGCTGCCCACGTGGATGTGGTTGTGGTCGGGGCCGGGATCGCCGGGCTGTCCGCGGCGCGGGAGCTCATCGCCGCCGGCCTCTCCGTGCTGATGCTCGACAAGGGACGGGGCCTGGGCGGGCGGATGGCGACCCGGCGGCTCGGACGGGCCGTCTGCGATCACGGTGCCCAGTTCTTCACCGTCCGCGGCAGGGCCTTTGGCGGAATCGTCGCGGCGGCCCACGAAGACGACGCCGTTGTCGAGTGGTGTCGAGGCTTCACTCGCGACGGGTCGCTGGGCCGCGACGGCGGCAACGTAACGGCCGGGCACCCCCGCTGGCGCGGCCGGCAGGGCATGACCGACCTGCCCAAATGGGTCGCCGCCCGGCTCGCCGACGAAGCGGGCAGCCGCTTTGAGATTCGGCGAGCCTCGCGAGTGACGTCGGTGGCGGCGGATCGGGGTCTTGTCACCCTTGGCTTCGAAAATGGCCAGGGAGTCACCGCGCGGGGTGGGATCCTCACGCCCCCGCCGCCGCAGTCGCTCGATCTGCTCGCCGCCGGCGGGCTGACGGCTGCGGCAGGTGAGCCGGTCGCGGCGGCCTGCGAAATGCTCGCCCGTGTCGCCTATGACCCGTGCTTCGCCCTGATGCTCGTCCTCGACAAGCCGAGCCGGGTGCCGCCGCCGGGTGGCATCCAGTTTGATCCGAATGCCGGTGGCCCGCTCGCCTGGATCGGCGACAACCAGCAGAAGGGCATCTCGCCGATGCCTGCAGTCACGATCCATGCCGACGGTGCCTTCAGCCGGCGGCATTTCGAGACACCACCCGAGGAGGTGATGGCGATGCTGATCGATCATGCCCGTCCCTGGATCGACGGTGACCCGGCGATCGCCGTGATCGAGAAGTCGCTCCAGCGCTGGAAGTTTGCCCTGCCGACGGAACTCATCACCGAGCCGCTCGTCGCCGTCTCTCACGCGCCGCCGCTCGCCTGCTGCGGCGACGCCTTCGCTGGCCCGCGGGTCGAAGGAGCCGCTTCGAGCGGTCTCGCCGCCGGCCGCTGGCTGGTGCGGGCCCTCGAGCGGGGTTCGCCTCGCACGGGCTCAGGGTGAGCCCGTGCCG
>JAQBZA010000471.1 GCA_027622795.1 Planctomycetota bacterium
CGCGCGCCCGCGACGACCGCATCAGTCAGGTCGGCCCGGTCGAGCACGGCGTCGGACAGGTCCGCGCCTGCGAGGTCGGCCGCGGTGAGATCGACTGCGGTAAAGTCCGCACCGGCCAGCCGTGCGTCACGAAACAGGGCCCCGGATGCAATTGCCCCGCGAAACGAAACGCCGCCGAGATCGAGGCCGGAGAAATCCACTCCGCGCAGGTCGTATTCCGCAAGGCCGTCACGCCGGATCACCTCGAGGTCGAGCGGGTCGCCCAGCTTGATGACGCGGTTGACGAGAAAGCCCGGAGGAAACGCCGACTCGACATCGGCTTGGATTTCCTTCGCTTTGGCCTCGATCAGGGCGGGCACCTTTTCGGCCTCCTCGACGAGTTCCATCATCTCGTCCAGTTGCGCCACCTGCTTGACCATCGCTTCCCGCATCTCGGCCGGCAATTCCGCCTCGGCCGCGGCAGCCCCTGACCGCAGGTCGGATGCCGCCGCGCGGATTTCCGACATGTCCACCGTCGAGCCGCCCGGCGACCCTGCCGGCACGGAGGCCGGCGTGTCGATCCGCAACGCGTCGGCGCGGCTGAAGTCCGGCAGCTTTTCCGGCATTGGGAGCTGGTCCGCGCCGATGTCCGTCTGCATGGTCGCCAGTTCGGTCCGGGCACGATCCTCCACACCCCGCAACTCCGCCTGTGCCCACTGCTCCGCCTCTGCCGCCTTCGCCTCGATCTCGGCCACGATGCGGTCCCGCTCGGCCTCGCCGGCCGCGATGGCCGCCTCGATCTCGGCCTGGATCACGGCGCCGTCGGGAGCGGGCTCGGCAGCCTCGGTCTCATCGGCGAAGAGCATGGCCAGGTAGTGCTGCGGATCGCGGGGTTCTGCAAGCGGTTCGAGGCCGAACGACACACCGAGGACGTCGAGCAGCTTCGGGCTCCGCACCGGCGTGCTGCCGCGCCACACGAGCGTCATCTCGCCCGCGTCGGCGTCGATGAACACCGTGTCGAGGACGAGCGGCACCTCCTCGAACGTCGCTTCGGCATCGACGAGCCGGCCGCGGCGGGCCGACGAGAGTGGCATGTCGGCGGGCACCCGCAGGACGAACACCCGCGCCCGCTGCCCCGGCAGCGCCGTCCGCCACTGGGCGTGCTCCGGATGCAGGTGGACCAATTCCACCGGTTCGTCGCCGCGGAAATAGCCCTCCACCCATTGATCGGGCAGCGTCGCCATCCAGAATCGCTCGTCGAACTGCGGCGGTGACCACGGCCACCACGACCGCACGCCCGTCTCCCCCGGCATCCCGGCATGCTGCCGCCGCTGCGGCCAGTCGGGCGGGATCGCACCGAACCCGGCCGGGTCGCCCGCCGTCCGCCGGCCCGTGATCGGCCGCGAGGCGGGCTCGAGGTTTGGCATCCGCTCGCCATCGACGCCGAACCCGAGCGGATTGGCGGCGAAGCCCGCACCGCCGAACCCACGGGCGAACGTGAGGGGCATCGCGCCGGCAATCGCCGACGGCCCGGGCACGTCGAAGAGGCCGCTCGAGTCCCACTCGCGGTCCCCGTGCACAGTGATCTCTTTCCACCAGTTGCCAACGGCTACCCGCAGGGGAAACCGGGTCAGGCCCCGGCCCGCGGGCGGACAGGCAGTGCCGATGACGATCACCTCGCCAAAGGGCTTCCGCGGCACAAAGTCGGACGGATACCGCAGGCCGTGTGCCGCGTCGTCGTACGGCGTGTCGCCGGTGGCCACGACGTTCTCGGCCGACGACAGCGATGGAGGCTCGAGCGGGGTGATCGAGACGACGGCCCGGACGAAGAACGTCGCGCGGAATCGGGTGGCGGGCTCACTTGCCCAGCCACGATGAATGCACCATCCCAAGCCGTGCCCGGGCGGTTGCTTGGGAGTGATCTTCATGGCTTAACGACTGTATCAACCAAGATTTACAATAGCTCCATTGATTTGAACCTTCAAAGCCTCCATCGTGATCCCGGCGGCACCTTCTAAAGCCATCTTGCCCATCGTCGACATGGTGAACTGCCCGGCCCCTTTGAAGGTCACCGCTGCAGCCGTGGTGTTGCACTGGCCTGCAACTTTTGTTGTCAGCGTTGCGTACTTCATATCCCCGTCCAGAACTTTTTTAATTTCATCCTTTGCAACAAGGTTTTTTGTAAGAAGCCACTCATTGTTTTCCTTGACAAACTTCTCCTTTTTTTCTGCTGCCTCCATTTCCGTTCTTTTCACATTCAACTCTTTTTCACCTTTCACCCAAGTATATTTTGCGGCCTTGCTCACAATGAGTTCCAGCGATCCACTGATAGAAATTTTGGGCCCTAGAAACGCAGTCACCGACCCGGCGGTCTGAGTGGAAAAACCTACGCCTACCAGCTGCGAGAAAGTGGCTGCGAGGTTCGTTGAAAAGCTAACGCCTTCGAGGAGGGAATTCGACCAGCCACGTTGAAACGAATTCTTGTTTCCGAACTGACGCGAGTTTGCGTTGCCATTCTGCTCAGAGTAGCTGTCGCCGGTTTGCCATTTGGCCGAATTGCCGTTGGTCGTATTTGACGACGTCGGTTGAGCGCCAAAACTGTTGTTGAAGTCGCCGAGACCATCGAAGTAGCCCATGTCAGTCTCCTCAGGATTTTTTGATAGCCGTCAAAATGAAATGCACACGCTCGAATCGATCAGTCGGGTTCGCTGCAGTCTCCCATCATCTGCCAGTTGTTCTTGTTCACCGTCCGCACCGTGATCGATTCCTTGCCGGCCTGTGAGTCGAGAACGGCGAAGTTGCCCGCCACGTCCTGGATCACGGTCTTC
>JAQBZA010000472.1 GCA_027622795.1 Planctomycetota bacterium
CGTGCACGAACTCACCGGGCCGGTGATCCCGACCGTACTGCCGGGCGTGTCGAGCGTGCACGCGGTCGACGCCTCGGGCGTGCATCCGCTGTTGTTGGCCGTGGGCAGCGAGCGGTATCTCCCCTGGAAGAAGTCCGATCGCCCGGCGGAACTCCTCACCCAGGCCTCGGCGATCCTCGGCCAAGGCCAGCTCTCGCTCGCCAAGTATCTGTTTATCGTCAATGGCGGCGACTGTCCCGGTCTCGACGCCCACGACGTGCGGGAATTCCTCTCCCACCTGCTCGCCCGCGTGGACTGGCGACGCGACTGCCACTTCCACACCCAGACCACGATCGATACCCTCGATTACTCGGGCCAGGGTTTCAACGCCGGCTCGAAGCTCGTCGTGGCAGCGCGGGGCGAACCGCGGCGTTCACTGCCGACGGAGTTGCCGGCCGACATCCGGCTGCCCGACGGGTTTGCCGACCCGCGGGTCTGCCTGCCGGGCGTGGTGGCGGTGGAGGGTCCGCGGATCGAGCCCCGACCGCAGCTCGAGGCGGAGAGCGACGCGGCCATCTGGGCCCCGACCGCGGAGGCCACGTGGGCCGCCGACGTCGAACGGCTCTGCGGAGCGATCGGGCCGGATCACCCGCTGCGGGCGTTTCCGCTCGTGATCGTGGTCGACGACGCCGACTTCGCGGCGGCGAGCCTCGAGAACTTCCTCTGGCTCACGTTCACGCGGTCGAACCCGGCCGTCGACGTGCACGGCGTCGAAGCCGGGATCCATCACAAGCACTGGGGCTGTGGTGGGCCGCTCGTGATCGACGCCCGGCTCAAGCCCCACCACGCGCCGCCGGTGGAGGAGGATCCCGCGGTGTCGGCACGAGTGGACGAACTCTGTAAACGCGGCGGCCCACTGGCGGGATTGATCTAAAAACGGCGAGGCCGTGGGCTCCCCGTGCCCCGGGAGCCGGCCTTGATGGCAAGCGGAGGTATGGACACCGAGAGCGCAGCCAGCAGGGAGAGAGCGATGGGCAGGATGCCCGTCGCGAACGTCCGGCGACGGGGCACGGGGAGCCCACGGCCGGGTTGAGCAAAGAGAACCGAGGCGAAAGAAACTACGCGATGCTCGTGATCCGCACCTTTGTCGACAGCGACCGGTGACCGGTGCGGCGGCGGTAGTTCTTGCGACGGGCAAACTTCTGCACGTAGATCTTTTCGCCCTGCACGGGGCCTACCACCTCGGCCTTCACCTTCGCACCCTTCACCAGCGGGGCGCCCATCTTGAGCGTGCCGGCCTCGCTCACGGCCAGCACCTTGTCAAACACCACCTCGCTGCCGGCTGGCAGATGACGGAAGTCGATGTCAAGTTCCTGGCCTTCCATCACCCGATACTGCCGACCGCCATCGGCGATCACGGCATAGAGGTGATTGGATCCCGCCATGCTGGCGGCGTGGGTTGCTGCGGTCGTGGCCATGACTCGTTACCTAACTCTCGTGCGAGGCTCAAAAGGGGAAAGAAGAGAATACCGACGCCGCCAGCCCGGGTCGAGTGGGCTGAAAAAAACCCGTTCCCGCCCGGGCGGCGCCCGGAATGGATGGGCCTACGGAAACCGCACGGTGCGGCTGTCGGCGTCCCAGGCCTCAAAGACGAGGTGCTCCGGCGACACGCCGTCCTTGCCGACCACATGCAGCTCGATGTGGGTCATGTCTTCAAACTGGGCCATCTCCCGCCGCTTGCGGTTGTTGATCCAGGTGGCCACGTCGTCGTGCACCGAGATGTTGAGCTTCGTCACATCATCCCGGGTGGCGGAGAGGTGGAGCGTCCGCATCACCTCGATCGCCATGCTCTCGGCCGTCTTCACCATGCCCGTGCCGGTGCAGGTGGGGCAGTCGCGGAAGATGCTCTTGCGAAGCGATGGGCGAATCCGCTGCCGGGTCATCTCGATCAGGCCGAAGGGGCTCGTCCGCAACACCTTCGTGCGGGCCCGATCCCGCTTGAGCGCGTCGTGGAGGGCCTTCTCGACGTTGCGGCGGTATTTCTCCTTCCGCATGTCGATGAAGTCGTTGACGATCACGCCGCCGAGGTCGCGCAGCCGCAGCTGGCGGGCGATCTCCTTGGCTGCGATCAGGTTCATCTGGTAGGCGTTTTCCTCGGCGCTCTTCTCGGTGCGGAAGGAGCCGGAGTTGACGTCGATCGCCACGAGGGCCTCGGTGGTGTCGATCACAATCGACCCGCCTCCCTTGAGCGGCACCTTGCGGTGATACATCCGCCCGATCTCCTCCTCGAGGCCGTAGCGGTGGAAGAGCGGCTCCTTGCCTTCGTACAGCTGCAGCCGCGAGGCATACTTCGGCATCACGAGCTCGAGAAACTCGCGGGCCCGTTCGTAGGCGGCCGGTTCGTCGATCAGGATCCGCCCCACGTCTTCCGTGAACATGTCACGGATCGTGCGGATGATCATGTCGCTCTCCTGGTAGATATCGATCGGCGCCGAATACTTCCGCATCCGGCGGACGATGCTCTTCCAGAGATTGAGCAGGTAGGCCATGTCGCGGGCCATCTCCGACTTGGTCCGCTCGGTGCCGGCCGTCCGTACCACGAAGCCCACCCCCTTGGGCGGCTGCAGATCGAGCATGATGTCGCGGAGGAGCCGCCGCTCCCGCTCGTCGTCGATCTTCTTCGAGATGCCGACGCGGCCCAGCGGCGGCATCAGCACGAGATACCGGCCGGGGATCGAGATGTAGGTGGAGAGCGTAGGCCCCTTCGTGCCGAAGCCCTCCTTGATCACCTGCACGAGCACCTCGTCGCCGCG
>JAQBZA010000473.1 GCA_027622795.1 Planctomycetota bacterium
CCCTCGCGGGCGCTTCGATCACCGGAGCGGGGCCACGCTTTTTCAGATTGCGACGCGTCGGCCTTCGGCCTGGCTTTGGGTGGCGGCGTGGACGATGTGCATGGCTGCCAGGGCGTCGTCGAGGCCACTGCTGGGGCGCACCAGGCTCGTCACCTTGCGGTGGAACTGCAGCAGCATGCATTCGCCGATGGGCCGCTCGCTGTCGAGCGATTCCTGGTGGCGGCCGGCCGTGTCGAACCAGACGAGGCTGGCCGGGAGATCGATGAAGGCGATGCCGCTTTGACACACCACCTGGAGCGCCGGCGGGGGTCGAAAACCGACGGCCTCCTCCCATTCCTGCGGCATGTAGTAGCCGCAACTGATTTGAGCCAAAGCCCCATCACCCGGGATCCCTTCGCCCGTAAAGTCGAGGCTCAGCATCTGGTAGTCCTCGAGGGCCGAGCCGGGCTGCTCGGCATGCCGTACGCCCACCACGCTTGTCGGGTCGGCGCCGACGACGTAGCGACACCAGTCGACGAGCTCCATCAGGTCACGGGCTTCGCTCGCCTCGTCGCGACTGGAGGCGGCCGCCGCGGAGCCGGCGGCCTGCGGCACACGGCGGTGGCAAAAGAGCATGCGGGGCGGCCCCAGCCGAGTGGCGATCAATTCCTTGAGCCGCACCGTGGCCGGAGCATGTCTCCGCGGCAGTTCTGCCATAAAGGCGATGCCCGACTCCTCCACTCGCGAGCGGAGGAGCGCCGCTTCCTCGGCCTCGAAGGGGAGAGAGATCGCTGAGTAGACCGCCTTGCCATGCTCACAGGCGGCGAGGATCGGCGTGGCGCCATACCACTGGTCGGCAAGGTAGAGAATGGCATCGATATCGTCGCGAGCGGCAAGCACGCGAAACCCGTCGACCGGGCTGGCGTTGAGGGCCTTGGCGGCGCGGGCGGCTAGATGAGCCACCTGCTCGCAGATGCCCCGCACCTCAAACCGGTCGGCAAGCGAGCGGAGGGCCGGAAGATAGCGGGATTCCCACTGGCTCCCGAGCCCGACGATGCCCACGCGGAGCTTCATCCGCCGGCCTCCGGCTGCGGTGCCACGGCGGTGCCGGCAGTCAGCAGGCTTCGTCGTTCGTGATCAAAGGCCTTGTCGGCAATATCCTTGCGACACCAGCCGCCCGGCCAGCGGATCTCCTTGACGGCCGAGTAGGCCCGCAGCTTGGCCTTCGCCAGCGACTCCCCCGTGCCGGTGACGGCAAGCACACGGCCACCGTCGGTCACGATTCCCTCCGGTGCCTGGCGAGTGGCGGCATGAAACACCACGACATCTTCAATCGCGGCAGCCGCCTCGAGGCCACGGATCGGGCGTCCCTTTTCAACCGGGCCGGGGTAGCCCTCCGCGGCCATCACCACCGTCACGCTTGCCGCCTCGTTCCAGCGGGGCGGTGCGACATTCTCGAGCCGCCGGTCAGCCGCCGCGTCGAAAAGTTCCAGCAGGCTCGAGTCGAGCCGGACCATCAGCGCCTGACACTCCGGATCGCCAAACCGAGCGTTGTATTCGAGCACCTTCGGGCCCTGCGTCGTCAGCATCAACCCGGCATAGAGCACGCCCTGGAAGGGCACCTTCGAACGTCGTAGCGAGTGCACGGTGGGCACGAGAATCCGTTCTTCGATCTCGGCCATGAGGTCGGGGCTTACAAACGGCGTCGGGCAATAGGCCCCCATGCCACCCGTGTTGGGGCCGGTGTCGCCATCGTAGGCCGCTTTGTGATCCTGCAGCGGGGGAAGCGTGACGATCGTGCGGCCGTCAGTGATCGCCATCACGCTCACCTCCATGCCATCGAGCCGCTCCTCAATGAGGATGCCGGCGGCAGCCTTCGTAAACTGCGGGTCGCTGCCGAGGGTCGCCACCGCAGCCAGTGCCTCCTCGCGGGAGTCGCAGACAAACACGCCCTTGCCGGCCGCCAGGCCATCGGCTTTGATCACCACCGGCACGTCTTCGCGGGCCTCGAGAAACTCCCGAGCGCGGGCGACCGAGCGAAACTCCTGAAACATCGCGGTCGGCACATCGCCGCGATGGAGGATCTGCTTGCAGAAGATCTTGCTGCCCTCGAGTTGCGCCGCCTGGGCCGTGGGGCCAAAGATGCGGAGGTCGGCGGCGGTGAAGGCGTCGACGATGCCGGCGACAAGCGGGGCTTCGGGGCCAACCACGGTGAGATCGACTCCGCGGTCCTTTGCCAGTCGCACCAGGGATGGGATGTCGTCGGCGGGAATCGCCACATTTTCGGCAATCGATGCCGTGCCCGCATTGCCGGGGGCCACAAGCACGTCAGCCCCATCCCGGGCCAGTTTCCAGGCGAGGGCGTGCTCGCGTCCGCCGCCCCCCACCACGAGCACTCGGCGGGATGTTGGCACGGGGCGGATTCCTCTTGAAACGGGGGTGATGCGAAGGGCTGTCTGCAATTTGCCGCTGGTCCGCCGCGAATTGTGCCGCGGACCGGCGATACGATTCAAGTCAGCGGCAGCCCGGCCGTGGGCTGGCAGCGACTGGCGACGTTGACACTGTCTGCGGTGGCGATACAGTTAGGGAAGGAGTTCGTGAAAAAAATCACGAAGCCTCCCAAACACGGACGAAACGGCTTTTGCAGGGCTCCGAGGCACGCTGCCAGGACGAGGCGATGGCTGAAAAAAAGAAGATGTCGGTCGCAGAAATCCTTGCGGCCGCGCGGGCTGAGAAGGCTGCCGCTGCACCAGCGATGGCTGAGGATGTTTCTCCAGCGGAGGCGGCCGATGCTCCGCCGCCAGTGGT
>JAQBZA010000017.1 GCA_027622795.1 Planctomycetota bacterium
GCCGTTGCGAAACTCATGGCGGCCGGTGAGCAGCGCCGAGCGGGTGGGGGCACAGGTGGGGCTCACGTGATACTCGGTGAGCCGCACGCTCTCGTTGCGCAGCCGATCGAGATGGGGTGTCTTGAGAATCGGGTTGCCGTGGGAGGCGATGTCGCCGTAACCCTGGTCATCAGTCATCACATAGATGATGTTGGGCCGGCGACCGGCGTGGTTGGCCGCCGGTGCCGCGGCCGAGGGCGGGGCACTGGCCGCCCGTGACGCGGCGGCCAGCCGATCGGGCTGTCGCACCCCGCTGCCCTGCCGTTTCGTAAGCGTGTCACCGAGATCGGTGCGGGCCGCCTCGGCGATCTGCTCCAGCCGCGCCACGACCGCGGGGTGTTCCTGGGCCACGTCCCGCTGTTCACCGGGATCACTGACCAGGTTGTAGAGCGCCCGTCCAATCCGTTCCTGCCGGTACTTGCCAGGAATGCCATCCTGGCCCGGGGTCTGGCCCTGCATCGTGCGATAGGCGTGGGGGAAAAAGAGCTTCCACGGCCCCTCCCGGACCGCCTGAAGCTCATTGGCGTTGTAGTAGAACAGGTACGTATCCGGCGCAGCGCTGGCCCGCTTCGCGCCGCAGAGAATCTCAAGCCGGTCATGGCCATCGATGCGGCGGCCATCGACCACACAGTGGCCGGAGGCATCCTGCTTGAGCGGCTTTCCAGTGAGGCGGGCGATCGAGGGCAGCAGGTCGATCGTCATCAACGGCTCATCGCTCACGCTGCCGGCCGGAATCCGACCCGGCAACCGGGCCACACAAGGCACGCGGACGCCCCCCTCGAAGGCTGTTCCCTTGCCCTCACGGAGCGGACCTGCCGACCCGGCATGGTTTCCGTAGGAGAGCCAGGGGCCGTTGTCACTGGTGAACACCACGAGGGTACTGTCGCTGTTTCCGGTTTCTTCAAGAGCCGCGAGGACTGCCCCTACCGAGGCGTCGATCTCGGCGATCACATCCCCGTAAAGTCCACCCGGTGCCGAGCCGCGAAACCCGCTGCTTGCGAACAACGGCACGTGTGGCATGGAGTGGGCCAGATAGAGAAAGAACGGGCGACGGTCTGCCGCGGAACCGGCCTGCTTGATGAAGTTGACCGCGCGCTCGGCGTACCGCTTGGTGAGCGTCTCCTGATCGGCGGGCGTGATCTCGGCGTCGATCACCGTCTCGTTTTCAAAAAGCGGCAGCGGGGGATAGCTTCCGGGCTTGGCCTCGGGATGGTGCGGCCACATATCGTTGGAGTAGGGCAGGCCGAAATACTCGTCGAAGCCGTGGCGGGTGGGGAGGAAGGCCGGGTGGTGGCCGAGATGCCACTTGCCCACCATGCCGGTGCGGTATCCACGCGCCTGCAGGAGTTCCGCGAGCGTTGTCTCCGCAGCAGCCAACCCGTGGGTGTTCTTCGGTCCGAGTGCCCCGTGAATACCGAGGCGATTGGGATAGCAGCCCGTGAGGAGTGCCGCCCGCGATGCCGAGCAGACTGCCTGAGCCACATGGAAGTCGGTAAACCGAATGCCTTCCCGGGCCAGACGATCGATATGAGGCGTGGCCACGAAGCCACCGCCGAAGCAACTCGGATCTCCGTAACCCATGTCATCGGCAAAGATGACGACCACGTTGGGAGACGGATCTGGCCGTTGTGGCTGGGCCGAGGTCGCGGCGGGCCTCTTCATGTCAGCAGCCTTCTGTTTGGCCGGGGGCGACGCATGCTGGCCGTCGAGTTCTGCCAGCCGGCGGCACTGCTCGTTGATCTCGTTCCACGTCTGTTCCAGCGCGGCCACCCGCTGCGGCTGGCCGCTGGCCAGATTCATGGTTTCGGTGCGATCGCCAGCAAGGTCATACAGCTCCCATGCCTGGTTTTTTGGAGCCACGAGTTTCCAACTACCAACACGAACGGCGCGGTGGCCGTCGTGGCACCACCACAGCGTTTCATGGGGCGACGGCGCCGATGGATCGCTAAGGCAGGCCGCAAAACTTTTGCCCTGGAGCGGGGGCACCGGCTGACCATCGTGCTCGGCGGACGCCGCAACACCGGCCAGGTCAAGCACGGTCGGCACGACGTCGATCACATGCACCGGCTGCGTACGGAGGGCGCTCCGCGAGGAGAAACCCCGGGGCCAGTGGACGATCCACGGCGTAGCGATGCCTCCTTCATGGACCCAGGTCTTGTGGCGGCGAAACGGCGTGTTCGCGCAGCTGGAAAAGCCCGGACCAAGGCAGAGATAGGTGCCCGATGAACCCGGTGGCAGCGCCGGGTCATGCCCCTTGCCGCGAATCATGATCTCGGCCGAGGCGCCGTTGTCACTCAAAAAGAGGATCAGCGTGTCTTCGAGGGCATTCATCGCCCGCAGTTGAGCCACGATCGTTCCGACCGCGCGGTCCATCATTTCAACCATCGCGGCATGGATCGCCATCTTCGTGGCCTGAAAATCATGCTGCTCGGGCGAGAGGCTCACCCAGGGCAGCGGCCGGTCGATTTCACCAGCACCCAACTTCGCCAGCACCTCAGGCTTCGGCTGATAGGGCGGGCCAACCTCGCGCTCGAGCGGCGAGAGACTCGCGTCGATGATGCCGCGATCGACCAGCCGCTGGTAACGGGCCTGCCGCAGGGCATCCCAGCCTTCCAGATAACGGGCTTTGTACTTGGCAGCGACGTCGTGCGGAGCGTGAAGCGGAAAGTGGGGCGAGGTGAAGGCGACGTAGCTGAAGAACGGAACGCCGGCGTGTCCGGCGGCATGGTCCCGCAGGCACTCGGCCGCGTGGTCGCCGACGGCGGTGGTGACATAAAAGTCGTTGCCCGCCGGGATCGGCTGGCCATCGACCGTCACCCCTGCGGGATCGAAAAAGTCATTCTGACCCCCTTCGATCTGCAGTGATCGCACAAAGCCCTGCTCGCGGGGGTCGCCGTCGATATGCCACTTTCCCGAGTGATACGAACGATAGCCGGCAGGCGCGAGGAGCGCCGGAAGCAGTCGGGCCCACGCGGGCCGGCGATGACCACCACTCCCTCCCTTGATTCCCGGTGAGGAATCACGGCGGATCGCCTGGGCGTAGTATCCGGTGAGCAGCGCCCCGCGAGTTGGCCAGCAGCGGGCGGTGTTGTAACCCTGCGTAAACCGCAATCCGCCGGCCGCGAGTTGATCAAGATGGGGTGTGTCAATTTCGCCGCCGTAGCAGCCCAGATCGGAGAAGCCGAGATCGTCGGCGAGGATGATGACGACGTTTGGTGGTGCGGCGTCGGCGCGTACCGCTGCGGCGAATGCCAACACGACCGGCAGCCAGATGGACCAGATCAATCGCATGAGAACTGTCTCCTGTTCTTTTCGCACCGGCTCAGGGTCGCCCCTGTCATCTCGCCGGACGCTCACTCCGCCCATCCTGGGCTCCGCTCGCTCGGACCTGACTGCGCTCCGGCATCGTGCCTCCGCTGGTCAGCTACGCCGGCTCTCTTGGGAGGGGCGACCCTGAGCCTCCCCGTAAGTGAATTGAATGGTGGGTTGTTTTGTCACGGCTTTTCGAGTTCGGTGAGGAGCTTCGCAAAGGCGGCGCTACGGGCGTCGGGGTTCATTCCACGAATCTCGACGAGTATCGGCCGCAGGCTGGTGGCCCACGCGGGATCCTTCGCAATCTTGGCGTCGGCCTTGGCGAGCAGGCTGTCGGCATCGCCGCTGGTCGCAGCCGCTGCGGCGGCGATCACGCTGCGGAGATATTCGGCTGCCTGCACAGCGGGATTGGCCGCTGCCGGCGCATCAAACCGGCCGAGCGACCAGGCGATGCCTTCGAGCATGTGCTTCTGGAACATCGGCTCCTTCCAGGTGGCGTCGTTGTGGCCAAAGTTCGTGTAGAAGACACGCCCTTTGCCATGATCACGGACCCACGACACCGGCACATGCCAGGGCTCCTTCGGTGTGCTCGCCGGCATGTCGAGGCTGACGAGCACGCGGAGGTTTTCGGGCTTCAGCCGCATGTCGTACTGGTAGATCTCGTCCTTCCAGCGAAACCGTGGCGGAAACATCGCCGTGAGCCGGTGATTCGGCTCGTGGATCACGAAACCATGCTCACCACCGCCACCCCACGGGTGGCCAGCAAAGTGCCCGCCAATGAAATCGCAGTAGGCGTCGGAGCTCTTGAACGTGTCGGTGGCCGCATGCATGCCGACAAACGCCTTGCCCGACTTCACCCACTCAAGCAGCCCAGCCAGATCGGGTACGGGGAGATCGCCCGTCGTGTTGACGAACATCACACCGTCGAACTGGGCGAGTGTCTCGGGGGCAAACGCTTTTGCAAACGCTCCCTTGAGTGTCGCCTGCCAGGCAGCGTCGTCCTTTCTGAACTGCTCTTGCGCCGCCTTGAACGCAACCTGCTCCCGCTGCCAGTCGGCATCGCTTGTGTCCTTGCCGCGCCGCGGCGGCTTGGGCTGTGGAAGCCGGCCCGGCGGCATCCGCAGGAAGTCAACGTGAAAAAGACCGCTCGTGCGACCCATCTCCTCAAGCACGGGCTCGGCTGTGGCGATCGAGCCATGACGAAAGCCGGCGGTGACCGTCACCACGAGAAATCGCGCGGGTGGTTTCATGTCGTCGGCACGTGACCCGCCGACAGCGGTCACGATGACAAGCATGGCAAGCATAAGAATGCGACTGGGCATTGATGAACCTTTGCTAAAGATGGCCGAGGAAAGAACGAGCGGGGCGGGTATGGCTTACGGTAACTCCCGAGACGGTTTCCACCAGACGTCGAGGCTCTGTGTGAGATCGTGGACGATGTCGGGATGGGCAGCGGCGACGTTGTGCGTCTCGTCGGGGTCGGCAACGACGTCGTAGAGTTCGACCTCGCCCCGCTCGTACCGCTCCCTCGACTGTGGATCGACGAGCCGCCCCTCCTCGATCGGAAAGGCGCCACCCCTCCCAGCAGTCGCAGGCGCGATCAGTTTCCAGAGCCGACCATCCGGCTCTCGTCGCACCGTCCACCGCCAGAGCAGGCTCCGCGCCGGGTCGTCCAAGTCGACAAGCGTGTGCGTGTAACACTCACCGAAGAGTTGGTTGCGGGCGTTGACGGCCGCTTCGTCCAACAGGTTCACGCCAGGCAGGCCGGCCGGCGCCGGCACCCCACAGGCCGCCAGCACGGTCGGCATGATGTCGAGTGAACTGGCCAGCGCCGGACTGTGGCTCGGCTCGATCACCCCGGGCTGTCGCACCATGATCGGTGTTCGCAGGCCGCCGTCGTAGGGGGAGAGCTTTGACTTCGGTGCAAACCGGCCCTGCTCGGGATTGGTGATCCAGCCGTTGTCGGTAACGTAGACGACAAGCGTGTCCTTCGTGAGCCCCGCGCGGTCGAGATAGTCCAGCAGGTCACCGACACTTCGGTCGAATCGCTCCACATTGCCCCAGTATCTGGCGACGTGGATGCTTGCGGTGAGACTCGAATAGTGATCGACGAGTTCCTTACTCGGATCGTGTGGGTCGTGCGGCAGCATCGGGGCATACCAGACGAGGAAGGGTTTCTGGTCACCACGGCAACGGTCCACGAAGTCGTAGACGGGTTGCATCGTCTTCCGTCCGATCGCGAGGCCATCGTCACCGTGCCGCCCCCCCTGCGTCATGCCCTCCGTAAACCCACCGTGCGAAAAATGCCCCTGCCACCACTTGCCGGTTTGCAGGCTTGCATAGCCGTGCTGCGCCAGCAAGGCGGGCAGCAGCGGCCACTCTCCGAGGTGGCGATTCATCACCTCGCGGCCATCCCGAAAACGTTTTTGCCCCTCTGGCGACCGGCGACCCACCCCCGGCTTTTCCGGGGGATCGTTGCCAACAATCCGATGGTCGTGCGGATAGCGGCCGGTAATGATCGAGGCGAGGCTCGGGCAGCACAGGCTTGAGGGCACGTAGCCGTGCGGGAAGACGAGGCTTTCGCGGGCCAGGCGATCAAGCGCGGGCGTCCGCAGGTGAGCGTGCCCCAAAAAGCCATAGTCCCGCCAATGCTGATCGTCGGAAATGATGAGGACGACGTTTCGTGGCCGCGCGGTGGCCGCGGGGGCGGCCATGGCGTGACGATCTCGCCCCACCCCAAGACACACAACGAGACCGAACACTCCCGCCAGTAAGAATCTCATCGTTTTCATGGACGTCCACCCGGGGCTACACTCTGCCGACATATCGTAAACCGCAGCATTCTGACACCTGCAGGGCCATGATGCCACCGACGACTCGGCAACGCTCGACCTTTCGCAAAGTTGCGGTCGCGCTGGGCACGCTTTGTTTGCTTGCCCGGATGGCCGAATCCCCTGCTACCGAACCACCGCTTGAAGACCTTGATCCGGCACCATTTGGTGCGGAGTTTCCCAATCTCGACGGGTGGACGACCGGCGCCTGGTGGACGAAGCGAGCAAAACAGCAGCCCTTCTCCCTCGATGTGCCACGGGAGAAGGTGATCGCCTTTGCGCTCTACACAGTTACCGTTCATCCCGTGCACGGTGGCCCGCCCACCCCGACCGATGCCACCCTCAAACTCACCACCCAGCTTTTTCCACTCAAGCCGGGTGAGCTGCGGGAGGCCCGGCTCGAGATCCGACGGGGTGAGGCCTGGGAAGAGGTCGCGCGGTCCGTTGTGCGCTACCCCGGGTGGGATGCCCACTTCCGCGTCGAGCATTGGGACGCCACCCGTGACCACGCCTACCGCGTGCGGCATGGCGACGCGGCCATCTTTGAGGGTCTCGTTCGGCGGGATCCCGCCGACAAACAATCGATCTCCGTCGGCGTGCTCTCCTGCAATTCATCCAGGACGCCCGGGTCGCGGGAGGAGATCGTGGCGGGGCTGCGGGCCGCCAACCCCGACCTGCTCTTCTTTGCTGGCGACCAGTCATATCGCCATGAGCAGCACACCTACGCCTGGATCGAGTTTGGCCTCCAGTTTCGCGACGTGATCCGCGACCGGCCGACCGTGACGATCCCTGACGATCACGACGTCGGCCATCCCAACCTGTGGGGCGCCGGGGGGAAAAAGGCTCTCCGGAAAGACGGCGCTGATGGCGGCTACTTCTTTCCTGCCAGCTATGTGAACATGGTCGAGCGGCAGCAGACCTGGCATCTTCCCGATCCGGTCGATCCCGTACCGGTCGATCAGGGAATCGGTGTCTATTTCACGCGGCTGGTCCTCGGCGGCGTCGACTTCGCGATTCTCGAAGATCGTAAGTTCAAGACGGGGCCGGCCGGCACGATTCCGCAGATGGGCCCGCGGCCCGACCACATCGTCGACCCGGCCTACGACCGCAAGGCGATCGACCTGCCGGGACTCGAGCTGCTTGGCCAACGACAGCTGGCTTGGTTAGGCCGCTGGGCCGATGCATGGCAGGGCATCCGTGCGAAGTGCGCGCTTTCCCAAACCGCCTTCTGCGGCGCCGTCCATCTGCACGGCAAACTCGACAACCGTCTCCTCGCTGATCTCGACTGCAACGGCTGGCCTCAGTCGGGCCGCAACGAGGCACTCCGGATTCTCACGCGGGCCCGGGCGACGCACCTGTGCGGCGACCAGCATCTGGCCGTGGTTGTCCAGCACGGCATCGACGCGCATGGCGACGGACCATGGGCGTTCACGGCCCCGGCGATCGTCAACACGATCTACGGTCGCTGGTGGCATCCCCTCGACGAACGCTCCGGCGACAATGCCGTACCGAACAGCCCACTCCCGTGGACCGGTGACTATGAAGATGGGCTCGGCAACAGGATCTCAGTCGCGGCGTATGCAAATCCCGGGGATGTTGCTGACGAAAAACAACGTGGCGACGGCTACGGGATCGCCCGGTTTGACTTTGCCGACCAGACCCGCGGGCCGGACGGGACGATCACCTTCGAATGCTGGCCACGGTTTCCACGGCCCGACGTTGATGGCAGGCCGACGCAATATCCGGGCTGGCCGGTGCACGTGCCGATGAAACCAAGCAAGTAAGACAGGCTTGCGCCCACCGCATGGCGCGAGAGCCACGGGCACGCATCCAAGAGCGGATCGAGCCTATGCCAGCACATTCGCGATCGGTGAGCCACCGCCGCCGATCTTGAACGGCCGACCGTTCGGTGCGGAAAACTCCTTTTGGTGCGGGAGTCCCGCCGCCACCGCGATCGTGGTGTTGAAGTCAGCGACCGTCACGCCGTCGCGATCGGGATGGAAGCCCCGCTCGTCGCTCGCACCATGCACCACGCCCCCCTTGATGCCGGCCCCGGCCAACACGCAGGAAAACACAGCCGGATGATGGTCGCGACCGGCGTTCTTATTGATCTCCGGCGTGCGGCCAAACTCCGTCGCCAGAACGACAAGCGTATTTTTGAGCAGGCCCCGTTCAGCCAAGTCGTCGAGGAGCGCGGCCATTCCGGTATCGAGCGTACCGACGTTGTCGGGGAGTGCCTCGAAAATATCCTGATGCATATCCCACTTGCCGAGTTCCACCTCGACACACCGCACACCCGCTTCCACGAGCCGCCTGGCCAAGAGACATCCCTGACCAAACGTCGTGTCACCGTACCGGGAGCGGATCGCTTCCGGCTCCTTGGAAATGTCGAATGACTCGAGATCGACGCTCCCCAACAGCCGGGTGGCATCCTTGTACATCTGGTCGTAGGCGGCGATGTGCGGGCCGCCGTAGAGCTGCTTAAAGTCGCGGTCGATCCGGTCGGCCAGCACGAGCCGACGCCGAAACTGCTTCTCCGAGAGGTAGGCGGGGTGGGTCGTGTTCTCGAGGCCGAGCTTCGGGTCAGCCACCGGCACCGGCGTCAGCGATGCATCGAGGAAACCGGCTCCGGGGTGCTCGTTGCCATTGCCGACAAGCACGTACCCCGGCAGGTCACGACTCCGTTTGCCCTGCACATGAAGCGTCCACGAACCCATCGAAGGATGCACAATGCTGTTGAGCTGTGAGTAACTCGTGCGCATCAGGTAGGTGCCCTGCTCATGGGCGCCCGTCTCGGTCGTCATGGCCCGAATGACGGCGAGGCGATCCGACATCCCGGCCAACTTCGGGACGTGCTCCCCGAAGAGCACCCCGGGCGTCTTGGTCTGAATCGCCTTCGTCTCTCCCTGTTCCTCGCGGCCCGGCTTGGGGTCAAACGTGTCGAGGTGGCTCATCGCCCCCCGCATCATGAGAAAGATGACGCTCACATCGCCGACGGGGACGGCGGGGGCGGCCCGGCCCACCGCGGACCCAACCAGCGTATCGAGCACCGTCACGCCCAGCGCCGTCCGGGCCAGGTGGCCGCATAGGGCGCGCCGCGAAAGCAGCCTGTCAACCGATGATATTCCCATGGTGCCGATCATAAGTCGCTCCTCTGCCCTCACGGGGCCATCCCTTCCGGGATCACATGTCCTACTGAATGAAGATGAACTCACGGGTATTCAAGAGAGCCCAGATCAGATTGCCGTAGCCCGCGGCTGGCGTGTCAGCCGTCATGATTTCATCACGGGCGAGTTTTCGATCCTCGCCCGACGGCTTGTGCGACAGCACGGAGAGAAAGATCACGTCGATCGCCTCCTGCGGCGTGTGCGCGACCACGGTGTCATAGATCACCGATCCCTTCTCGAGCATGCTGTGCGTGATCTGTCCGTTGAACATCGTGAGAATCTGCGGCACCGTGGCCACCGTTCGCGCCCCCTCGATCGTCTCACGGTCGCTCTGGCCGAACTGCCGGAGAAAGTGACCCAACGGCAGCGGAGCCGGCATTTCACTGGCCCGCACGAGGAGTTGGCCACGGTAGCCGACGGTCTGCTGCAACTCACGCATCCGCCGCGGTGGAGTGTATTCCTTGGCAAACCTCTCAAACATTCCGTAGGCAGCATCGAATGATGGATTGGCCAGATCGAGGTTCACAGCCGCCGCAACCTCGGCAGCCGTCGGCCGCTGCACCGCCCAGGCATTATGGGCCACGAGCGTGAGAATCGAATCCCAGATCTGCTCGGCCGTCATGCGGCGAAGCGCCGGGCCGGTGAATCGAAAGGGGGTGCCGGAGGCCGGGTCATACACGACCGCCCGGCGCTGGTAGGTGCCGGTCGAGACGAGAATCCGCACGAACTCCCGCAGGTCGAAGTCGAGCCGGAGCATCTCGTCGGTGAGGTGCTCAAGCAACTCCGGGTTGCTGGGTGGATTGCCCGGCTGGAAGTCGTCGACCGGTTCGACGAGGCCCACCCCCATCACCTTCTTCCACATGCGGTTGGCGATCGTGCGGGCAAATTGACGGTTGTCGCGGGAAATCACCCATGACGCAAACTGCTCCCGGCCGTCTGCATCCCGCGCGCCCGAGGGGATCTCGCCCCACAGTACTTTCGGGCTCACGACGGCCAGGGGCTCGGCATCCTCATACTGGTAGTCGTGCGGAAGCTTCAGCGGCGCCTCGGCAAAACTCACGGCCGTGGTGTTGGCAGCAACGAACTGCACGAAGGCTGTGGGGCGGTCCAGCTTCTGCTTGGCTTCCTGGATAAGTTCCCGGGCCCCCGCCTGCCCCATCTGGCGGGACATCATGTTCTTGTTCTTGCCGCGGCCCCGCATCTGCGTGCCGGAGGTAAACGCCGCGAGTTCATAAAACTGGTGCTGTGTCCAATCATCGAACGGGTGGTCGTGGCACTGGGCGCACCCGATCTGCGTGCCCAGCAAAACCCGCACCGTGTTGTCGACGTAGGGCAGCGGCATACCCGCGTCACGCAACTGAAAACCCACCGCCGGGTTATCCCAGACCCGACCATCGGCTGTGAGCATCTCGTGGGCCCACCCGTCAAAGGGCTTATTCGTGCGAATCGAATCCTTCACATACCACAGATACGGCTCGAAGAAGAGCGTCTTTTGCGGACGCTCAAGGAGCCGGAGGATGTCGGCCCAATAATTATAGAAGTGGCTGACGTAGTCAGGACTTTCCAACAGGTTGTCGATGAGATCGGCCCGCTTCGTCTCCGCCTTCGAGGCGAGAAATCGTGTGGCCTCTTCATACGTCGGGATGCGACCACCCAGATCGAGGTAGATCCGGCGCAGAAACTGCTCGTCCTTCAGCGGGACCGAAGCCTCGACGCCGTGCTCCTTCCAGGAGGAGGCCAGCAGACTGTCGATCTTGGCCGCCGCCTGGTGCACGGCCGACCGCCCAGACCGATCAACCGCCGCGACCTCCATGATCGTGCTCGGCGGGTCGGCGGTCACCGCCGCCGGCAGGCCGGCACGTTGGCGCTGCTGCTGAGACTGGGCTTTTTTTGCCGCCTTTGGTGGAGCAGCAAGACACGGAGCCAAGACGGTGGCCGCCACGCCGAGCGCGACGGCCACCGTGGTCGAGGAGGGAGCACGACGCAACAGGTTGCGATTCATAGCAAACATCCAGTGACTCAAGGGAGGGAACAGGGGGTTCCTACTTCTTCTTTCGGGGCGCCGCCATCCCGGCCGTGAACTCTTCGAGTGACAGCTTGCCATCCCCGTTTGAATCGATCTTCGAGAACCGCTTCTTCATCGCTTCCTTCTGCTTGTCTTCCTTGGCCGCCGCGAGGAACTCATCTTCGGAGACGGCGCCATCACCGTTGGTATCTCGCTTCTTGAACAGCTTGGCCGGGTCCATCTTTGGCTTGGCGTCCTGCGCCATGACTGCCGCGGGAACAAGCATCGCACATGCCACGGCTGCCATCAGACAGCGGGTCAGAACGGCAATACGCATCGGAATGAGTCCTTGAGTGAGTGAATTAAAAGACTGGTCCATGGGGTCGCCCCACGGGTGACATCTTCCAGAAACGGTTGTGCCTGGGAAAGGTTGCGTTTGCCGCTCGGCCAAAGGCATCCCGAGCGTCACCCAACTGTCGCCCCGGTGACTGATTTCGCGCAAAAAACAGGCTGACGCCGTGGTTGGGGGTACCTCTGGGTCAGGATATGATGAAAGTCATCCCGTATCCTGCGTCTTTCTTAAGGATCCCCCCATGCTTTTTTCTGCCGTCGTTCGATGCGGTTACCTATCAGTCATCTGCTCGGCCGCCTCCGCATGCCTCGCTGACGAGGCTTCCCGCTGGAAACAGGGCCCCGAACGGATGCCAACCATCGTGGCGGGAGCGGCTGTCGGTGACATCCCGGCCGGCCAGCAGCCCTTTGCCGTGCCAGCCGGCTTCGGTGTGGAAAGGCTGTTTGTCGTTCCCAAGGACGAACTCGGCTCATGGGTCTGCCTGACGACCGATCCCCAGGGGCGGATCCTCGCCAGTGATCAGGGAGACAAGGGGCTGGTGCGGATTACACCGGCGCCACTCGATGGTTCTGGGGAGACGGTTGTCGAGAAAATCCCCGTACCGCTCACCGGCGCCCAAGGAATGCTCTGGGCGTTTGATGCGCTGTATGTCGTCTGCAACGGTGGACCCGGCAGCGGACTCTACCGAGTGACCGACACCAATGCCGATGACACGCTCGACACGGTGGAAAAACTCCGTGAATTCAAGGGGGGGGGTGAGCACGGGCCGCACAACATTCTGCTTTCTCCGGACGGCAAGCGGCTCTTCATCGTGTGTGGCAACCATACCGATGTTCCCTTCGACGTCACGAACGTCACCGAGCCCCAGACGATGGGTGGTCTGCGAACATCCCAGCGTCGTGTCAGCCTCGCGGCCGACGGCGCGAGTCGGCTGCCGGCCAACTGGGATGAAGACTTGGTCATCACGCGAATGTGGGATGGCAACGGGCATGCAGCCGGCAAACTCGCCCCCGGCGGCTTCGTCGTGAGCACCGATCCGGCAGGCAAGGAGTGGGAGGTGTGGAGCGCCGGGTATCGCAATCCCTACGACTTCGCCTTCAATGCCGACGGCGAGTTGTTCGTGTACGACGCCGACATGGAGTGGGACTTTGGCACGCCGTGGTATCGCCCCACCCGAGTGAACCACGCCACCAGCGGCAGTGAACTCGGCTGGCGAAGCGGCACCGGGAAGTGGCCGGTCTCCTTCCCCGACAGCCTGCCACCGCTCGTCGACATCGGACCGGGATCACCGGTGGGCGCCGCTTTCGGCTACGGCACCGCATTCCCCGCGAAATACCAAACGGCGTTCTACATCTGTGACTGGACATTCGGCACGATGTACGCCATCCATCTTGAGCCTGATGGCGCGACCTACAAAGGCACCAAGGAAGAGTTTGTCTCCCGCACGCCGCTGCCTCTCACCGACATGACGATCGGTGGAGACGGCGCGATGTACTTTGCCGTGGGAGGCCGCGGTGGCCAGAGCGAACTCTATCGTGTGACCTACACCGGCTCCGAGCCGACTGCCCGGATTGCCGCCACTGACTCCCGGCACGCCGATGCCCGGCGGGCCCGCCATGCTCTCGAGGCCTTGCACAGGAAGGTCGACGATCCGGCGACAGCCGTCGCGGCAGCCCTTCCTCAATTGGCCAGCCCAGACCGCTTTCTCCGCTATGCCGCCCGCGTGGCACTCGAGCACCAGCCGCTTGAACATTGGCAGACGCAAGCCTTGGGGGCACAGGCTCCCTGGGCCGTGATCGAAGCAGCCATCGCGGTCGCCCGGCAGGCCGAACCCGCGGCCCAGGCAGCCGTGCTGGCAGCACTCGATCGCGTCGATCCCGCAGCCCTCGATGAGGCCGGCACCATCGCGCTGGTGCGGGCCTACGAACTCACCATGATTCGACTTGGTGACCCGCCGGCCGAGGCCAAGGGCAGGATTGCGACCCGCTTCGCGCCATTGTTTCCCGCGGGCTCTTTTGATCTCGACCGTGAATTGTCGAGCCTGCTCGTCGCCGTTCGAGCCCCGGGCATCGTGTCAAAGGTGGTCAGTCTGCTGGCCGCGCCAACGGACTCCGCCGGTTCGACCAACCTCGCCCCCAACGAGGAAGACCTACGTCGGCTAGCCGAACGAAATGCAGGGTATGGTAGCGCGGTGCGTGCATCACTCGAGAAGCGGGGTGACCTGCTCCAGATTCACTACGCCTACATCCTGCGGACCGTGGGTGAGAAGGATGCGTGGACCAATGCCGACCGCAAGGGGTACTACGAGTGGTTCACGCGGGCCCGCGAATGGGCTGGCGGCAACAGTTATCGGAAATTCCTCCTCAACATCGAAAACGAGAGCCTCGCGGGTCTGAACGACACCGAGAAGATGGCCCTGGAAACACTCGGCATTCGCAAGCCCTACATGCCGCCACCGCTCCCAAAGCCAAAGGGTCCAGGCCGAACGTGGACAGTCGACGAAGTGATGGCGGTCGCCAAGGAAGGGCTCGGCAAGGGGAAGCGAGACTTCAAGCAGGGGCAGCAGGCCTTCGCAGCGGCTCGTTGCATCGTCTGTCACCGCTTCGGTGAGGATGGCGGCGCAACCGGGCCGGACCTGACACAGGCCGGCGGCCGCTTCCAACTCAAGGATCTCGTCGAGGCGATCGTCGAGCCGAGCAAGGTGATCAGTGACCAATACAAGGCAAGCATTGTCCAGACCGTCACCGGCAAGGTGGTCAGCGGCCGGATCGTCAGCGAGGATGACAAACGGATCGTGATCGTGACCGACCCGGAAGATGCGACGAAATTTGTCGACCTCGCACGGACCGATATCGACGAAATCTTTCCTGCCACCGAGTCCCTGATGCCCAAGGCGCTCCTCGACCAACTCAACGAGGAGGAGGTGCTCGACCTCCTTGCCTACACGCTCTCACGAGGGAATCAGCGTGACGCCCGGTTCCGCAAGAAATAGCGCCGGCAGCACCCAGGCGGCATTGCGGGTGGTCGCGGTCGACACAGGTTCTTCCGCCGGCCGGCGACGGTGGCGGCAGAGCGTCCGCGGATGGATGATGTCGCTCCTCACGGCGTGCGCCGCGCCGGCGGCAGCGGTCGACTTCGCGCACGATGTCGTCCCACTTATGAAAAAGCACTGCGGCGAGTGCCACACCGGGGACACTCGCCAGGGTGGTTTCTCGATGAACACGCGCGAGGATCTTCTTGCCGGCGGCGACTCTGGCACGCCAGGCATCGTGGCCGGTGACGCTGCGGCCAGTGAGATCATCGCCCGGATCACCAGCGTTGACCCCGACTATCGCATGCCAAGCGACGGCGATCCATTGCCCGCTGAGGCAGTCGCCGTCTTCGCACGCTGGGTCAACGAGCAGGCGCCGTGGGAGCCCGGCTTCGCCTTCGAGCGGACCACTTGGGAACCGCCGCTCAAGCTCCGCACGGTCGTGCTCCCTCCTGTGGTGGAGGGTCGCGCTAACCCGGTTGACCGAGTCGTCGATGCCGCATGGAACGCATCGGGGGCTCAACGGCCACCGCGCAGTGACGACCGCACGTTTCTCCGTCGTGTGAGCCTCGATCTTGTCGGTCTCCTCCCTGAGCCCGCGCTCGTGGAGGCGTTTGTGGCAGATTCCCGCCCTGACAAGCGGGTGCATCTTGTCCGCGAGCTCCTCGGGGAATCCCAGCGGCTCCGATACGCCGAACATTGGCTTTCGTTTTGGAACGATCTTCTCCGCAACGATTACACGGGTACCGGCTTCATCACGGGCGGCCGACGGCAGATCACCACCTGGCTCCATCGCTCACTGGCGGAAAATAAGCCCTTCGACCGCTTTGTGCGGGAGTTGATCGCACCCACGGACGAGTCTCGGGGGTTTATCGATGGCATCGTCTGGCGAGGCACGGTCAACGCCAGCCAGACGGTGCCGATCCAGTTCGCCCAAAACGTCGGGCAGACCTTTCTCGGCATCAATCTCAAGTGCGCAAGCTGCCACGACTCGTTTGTCGATCGCTGGACGCTCCAGCAGACCTACGATCTTGCCGCGATTGCATCGGCCCAGCCACTGGAGTTGCACCGCTGTGAAAAAGCGACCGGGCAGACGGCGACGCCCGGCTGGCCGTTTGCCGAACTCGGGCAGGTAGATCCCACCGCACCGCCGGCACAGCGGTTGGAGCAACTCGCCGCGCTCATCACGCATCATGACAACGGCTGGCTCTCCAGAAACCTCGTCAATCGACTGTGGGCACGGCTCATGGGCCGTGGAATCGTGCATCCTGTCGACGCCCTGCGGCGCATGCCGTGGAGCGAGGACCTCCTCGAGGTGTTGGCGACCGATCTGGTCGCTGCCGAGTGGGACATCAAGCACGTGCTCGAAACGATCTGCACCTCGGAGGCGTACGCCGCTACGACGCCGGCCGTGGCCAGCCAGCCGGCGGGGCCAACGTATGTGTTCCAGGGACCACTCCCGCGCCGGATGACGGCCGAGCAATTCGTCGACGCCGTCTGGCAACTCACGGGCACGGCCCCTGCGAAGCCCGACGCGGTCGCGATGCGCTTCGACACGCCGACCGGCACTCCGATCGACCCGATGGCCCACTGGATCTGGTCCAACGATCTGGCCGTCTCACCCCCCGGTGAGAAACTCACGTTTCGGACCTCATTCGATTTGCCCGATCTCCCCTCCCATGCCATCGCCGTCATTGCCGCCGACAACCTCGGCACGCTGTTTGTAAACGGCCGGAAGATCACAACCAGCCCGGAGTGGACCGAGCCCCGAATGGAATTTGTGACGAATGACCTCCACAAGGGGGCCAATACAATTCTCGTGACAGCTGCCAATGGGGCCGCTGGTGGTCCGGCTGCGATCCGGGTGGAGATCCGCGCGAAACTCGTCGATGGTCGTGAGCAGACGATCGGCACGGACGAAACCTGGGAATGGACGACCGCCACCCCCGATGGCCGCGGGCGTTTTCCCCGGGGCAAGGAGCCGACCGATTGGGCGCCGGCAGCGGTCGTGAAGACGCAGTCGATCTGGGCCGGTGCGAACGGCTCATTCGTCGACAAGCTGGTCTATGCCCTTGCTCCGGACAGGCTGCCGATGGTTCGTGCCGCACTCGTCAAGGCGACCCCGCTGATGGCGGCCCTCGGTCGACCCAACCGTGACCAGGTGGTGACCAGTCGGCCGAGTGACCTGACCACACTTGAGGCTCTGCAACTGGCCAACGAGCAGGTTCTTGCCGATGAATTTGTCCGCGGTGGCGCCACGATCCTGGCCGAGCATGGCCCGGATGCCGATACGATTCTGCAATGGATGTTTGCCGCCGCCCTTGCCCGCCAGCCCACGCCGGAAGAGGCCGCAGCGGCAGCCGCATTGCTCAGCGAGACCCCCACCAAAGAAACCGTCGCCGACCTCCTGTGGGCCATTGTCATGCTCCCGGAATTTCAGCTTGTCAGATAGCAAAACCCAAGAAAAACCAGGAACGGGAAGGCGAGCGGGTCGGCGAACGCTCGACGAGCCTTGGGCGTATCCTCGCCCGGCGAGGAGACTTTTGCCGCCCCCGAGCCTGGCTTGGGCTCGTTGGTCCTATAAGCACGTTCGCCGGAGAACACCCTGATGCAAACTCGACGTGACCTCCTCAAGAGCCTGGCCGGTGCGGCCACGGCCACACTCGCACTCCCTGAGCCACGCGCCTGGGCCAGTTCGCTTGATGGCGGCGGGATTGAACACCCCGCCCCGCTGGCTGACTCGATCATCGTGCTCTGGATGGCCGGCGGCATGGCGGCCCCTGACACCTTTGATCCCAAGAAATACAAGCCGTTTGAACCGGGGCTCGCCGTCGCCGACGTGATCAGCACGTTTCCGGCGATCCCGACGGCGATCGACGGCGTGCAGATTTGCGACGGGCTGCCGGAGATCGCCAGCGTTCTCGATCGAGCCACATTGATCCGCTCCCATGTCCAGCCTGATCTCGGCAGCATCCTTCACTCGCGGCACCAGTATCACTGGCATACCGGCTATGTGCCGCCGCAAACGGTGGCCTGCCCCCACCTCGGCGCCTGGATGGCCCGCGTGCTTGGCCCCCGCAATCCCGTGATGCCGGCCTTCGTGAACATCGGCCAGCGGCTGGAGGGGATCGGCGAGAATGAGGAGATCAAGGCCTTCACGACAGCCGGCTTTTTCGGGAGTGAGTTTGGG
>JAQBZA010000474.1 GCA_027622795.1 Planctomycetota bacterium
CGCACTACCTCGCCGCCAGCGTAGAGATACTCGTCAAGCTCCATCTCCTCCCAGTTATGGAGTCGGAAATCATCGGCCTGAGTCGAGTTTTTTCCACGAAATGTAAACCATGAGTCACGTACGGCCTGCAGGACGACTCGTTCAACGAGTTGCCCTGACGCATCAAGCACCTCAAGCTTTGAGTCAAGTTTCGCCTTCGACCGCGCGGCATTCACTTCAATGACAACGGTTTCACCCCGGCGGGCTGAAAACCGAAAACAGTCGGCGTCACCCGGGTGGCCAATGGTGCCAGTGATGACCGCCGCGGTGGCCACCGGCTGGGCACTGGCAGCATCGTCATTCGCCTCCTGCTCTTGAAATGCCATCAGATCAGTGGTGCGCCGCTGGGTGGATCCTAACGAGGGGCGTGTCGCCGCGATTTCCGCGGGCGGAGCGGTTGGCTCATTCCCTGCTTGAGTTGTCAGTTGGGGCACCGCAGCGAGCGAGCCATCCATGCGGCCGAACAGAAATCCGTCGGCCAGCGGCAACGCCACCGACACGATATCGGGCTGCCGTGGATACTCGCCGACGAGTTGCAATTCGGGCAGGCTCCAGGCGGAAACTGAGTGGTCTTCGGCAGCGGTGATCAGCCGCAGGCCATCGGCAGACATCGCCATCGTCACAACCGGGGCTTCGTGGGCAAACCGCGGCTGCAGCGGCGGGTTGATCGTCGGCTTGTCGAGTGAAACGAGCCGCCACATGTGGATCCGTTTATCACGGCCGGTGGCGATCACATGGGAGCCATCAGCAGTAAATGTTACGCTCGTCACCGCGCCTTGCGGCTGGCCGAGCGTATCAAGCCGCAGCCCGTCGGCCGCCCGCCACAGTTTTACAGTTTCATCAGCACTCGCCGAGGCAAGCACCTTGCCCGTGGGATGCCAGGCGAGGTCGAAGACGGCGGCATTGTGTACATCGATCGACCACTCGAGGCTGCCGTCGTCCACTCGCCAGAGTTTCACCGAGCGGTCATAGCCCGCGGTGGCGAGCGTCGCCCCGTCGGGAGAAAGCTCAGCGTCATAAATCACGTCGCGGTGGCCAGCAAACAACATCATCCTCTTGCCGCTGCCTGCATCACGGATCTCGGCTGTGCCCTGCAGCCCCGTGATGCCGCCCGCGATCACGAGATGTGTGCCGTCGTGACTGAAGTGCAGCGACTTCACGACGGCGGGGCCGTCGGTAATCGTGACCAGTGGCGGCTCTGCTGGTCGGCCCGCTTCGAAATGCAACACGTTCACGACGCTGCCGGTGGCCACAGCCAACCGGCGGCCATCGGCCGTCACCGCCGCCGCCGTGACAGGCCGCGGCCCTGTGGAGGCCGGCAGTGTCGGTACGACCAGCGTTTCCAGGATCGACGAGTCGCTGGCCGGTGGCGTGGCCCCTGCGGCGATCCACGCCTTGAGCGTGGCCAAATCAGCAGCCGGCACCTGCGGCTGGTCGGGGGGGGGCATGTGATCGGCGTCACCGCTCTCGATCCGCTGGATCATGACGGAGCCGGCGGGATCCCCCGGAGCGATTGCCTCCCCTTCTCCTGCGCCACCTCGCTTCAGCGTCGCAAATCGCTCCACCGAAAACTCCGCCTCGGCATCGCGATCATTGTGGCACCCGGCGCAATACGTCCGCAGAATCGGCGCCACATCCTGCTCATACGACGGTGAAGCAAAGCCGGACGATGCGGCAAGGATCGCAAGGCAGAAAAGCAACGCGTGACCCAGCAATGTCACCAGTTGTGTGAAGCAGCGGGAGGGGTTGCCCGTGCCAATCGAGCGGCGTAGGAAACCGAGCGGAGCCAGGATGGCGAGAGCGAAGTTTCCTCCGAGCGAGCGAAGGGCAGGATGCCCTGAGTGAGCGTCCGGCGAGATGGCACGGGCAACCCCGGCCCTCTGACGCTCGAGCATCAAACTCCACAATGGATTCATTTCAATGCCTGAAAAGGAATTCGCGGCTCGTCAACAACGACCAGTACATGTCTTCCACGATCTCCCGCCGCTCCTCGGCCTCGGCCGCCGCGAGCATTTCCTCGATCGGCTTGCGTTCCGCCTCGGTCGGCGGCCGGGAGAGGGCGAGCATCCAGGCCCGCTCAACCAGCGCGGTCGGCGCCGGGTCAGTGGCAAGGAGTTGTGTGATCCGCCCCGCCTTGGCAGCCAGCTTGTCGTTGAGTGTCGAGCCATTCGAGAGATGGAGTACCTGCACGAGGCTCGGCTGGTTTGACCGCTCACACTCGCAGGTGATCTCCCGAGCGTTGCGGCCAAACGTGGCCAGGAAGTAGTTTCGTACTGCCGAGTCGCGAAGCTGCAGGGCCCGCGTGTCGGCGTTGTAGCCCTCGACCTTCTGGGTCGAGCCGTCAGCCATCACGATTTCGGTATAGCGGTCGCGGACGCCCGTGACATCGGCAATCGCATCGGAGAGCACCTCGGCCATCAATCGCTTCGGGTACGTGCGGGAAAGCCAGCGGTGATCATCGCGATTCTCTGGCAGCGGTGTGGCCGAGCGGGCATAGGTTTCGGAGAGCATGATCAGCCGCATCAGGGCCTTGAGATCAAAGCCCTTCTCAATCGTGAAGGTCGCCAGGGCGGTCAGTAGCGGCTCGTTGCTTGCCGGGTTGGTGGCTCGCAGATCATCGACCGGCTCGACGAGGCCAAGACCGAAAAAGTTGGCCCACACGCGATTGACGATGGCTCGTGTGAAGTAGGGATTTGCCGGATCGGTGAGCCACTCGGCCAGCGGCTCGCGGCGGTCACTCGGGGCGT
>JAQBZA010000018.1 GCA_027622795.1 Planctomycetota bacterium
CGGCCGCCGGCCCGGCAGCGGCGCGGGGGCTAGGCGATGTGCTCTTTTCGCAGGTCGAGGCGATGATCCCGGAGAATCCCTTCGCCGCGCTGGTCGAGCCGAATTTTCTCTCGATCATCGCCTTTACGATCGCCTTCTCGATCTTTGCGATGCTCGTGGGCGGGGAGGTGGCGGCGGCCGTCCGCCGCGCCGCCGAGACAGGCTTCGCCGTGATGATGGCGATGACGACGGCGATCATCCGGCTCGCGCCCGTGGGCGTGTTTTTTCTCGTCGCGTATGTGACGGCCACCCAGGGGCTAAGCGTGTTTCGGTCGCTGGCCTGGTACATGCTAGCCGTGGCGATTGCCCTCGCGGTGCATGCGGCGGTGACGCTGCCGGCGATCGTGTGGCTCGTGAGCCGACGCAGCCCGGCGGCCTTTGCTCAGGCGATGTCCCCTGCCCTACTGACGGCCTTCTCCAGCGCCTCGAGCAATGGCACGCTCCCGCTGACGCTCTCCTGCGTGGAGCACCGGGCCGGCATCCGCAATCGCACCGCGTCGTTCGTGCTGCCGCTGGGCGCCACGATCAACATGGATGGCACTGCCCTCTACGAGGCCGTCGCTGTGCTCTTCATCGCCCAACTGCACTTTGGTGAAAATCTCCCGCTGGTACAGCAGGTAGTGGTGTGTGTGACGGCACTTCTGGCGAGCGTCGGGGCCGCCGGTATTCCGCATGCCGGTCTCGTGATGATGGCGATCATCCTGCAGGCCGTCGGGCTGCCGGCGGAGTCGCAAGGCATCATCCTGGCGGTTGACCGCGTGCTCGACATGATGCGGACGGCCGTGAATGTATGGAGCGACAGCTGCGGATGTGCCGTGGTCGATGCCTGGGAGGATCGGGAAACCGTGGGAACAGTATGAGCGGAACGACACCTGGATCAGCCACACCCGCGTGGTGGCGGAGCGACGATATATGGGCGATGCTGGTGGCGGCAGGCCTGCTGGCTGCGGCGTGGTGGTGCACGGTGCCCGCAGCCGTGGGAACAGCCGACCCTGCCAAGCCGGCATTTCGCAACCTGCTCACCCCCTGGCTCGCCACCCCGGGAGGCTGGTCAGTTGACCCGTGGCAGGCCTTCAGTGGCGTTTCCGAGGCGGGCGGGCCGAGTCGGCTGCTGGCAGTCGGGGTGACCGTGCTCGGCTGCGTTGCGGTCTTGTCAGTTGCGCTGGCAGGTGTTGGCGTACCACTGGCCCGCAGTGTGCCGGCGGTTATCGCGATTGTCGGAGTGGCCACACTGGCCTGGCTCGTGAGCCGGCAGGAGTTGGTCAAGAGCTTGCAGTTGGAATATGTCCTCTGGGCCTTTGCCGGCGGCCTCTTCATCAGCAACGTGATCGGCACGCCGGCTTGGCTCAAACCGGCCCTCCGGGGCGAGCTCTACATCAAGACGGGCCTCGTGCTGATGGGCGCCAGCCTCCTCTTTGGCACCCTCATGAAGCTCGGGCCACCCGGCATTCTCGTCTCGTGGATCACGACGCCGATTGTGCTCGTGAGCACCTACCTCTTCGGCCAGAAGGTGCTGAAGATCAAGTCACGGTCACTCAACCTCGTGCTCTCGGCCGACATGAGCGTGTGCGGGGTGTCGGCTGCGGTGGCCACGGCCGCTGCCTGCCGCGCCAAGAAAGAAGAACTCTCAATCGCCATCGGCATCTCGCTGGCCTTCACAGTGATCATGATGTTTGCGCTTCCGGCGGTGATCGAGGTGCTCGGGCTCGACCAGGTGCTCGCAGGCGCCTGGATTGGCGGCACGGTCGACTCGACCGGTGCCGTTGTGGCAGCGGGCGAACTGGTGGGGCCGGTGGCCCGCGACGTGGCGGCCTCGGTGAAGCTCATTCAAAACGTATTGATCGGCGTGATCTCCCTCGCGGTGGCCGCCTGGTGGGCCCGCACGGCCGACGAGGGCGATGACGCGGCTGCCGCGCGGCCGGCCGCGGCCGTGTCTGCCTGGGGAATGCTAGCGGAGATCTGGCGGCGGATGCCGAAGTTTGTGATTGGCTTCATTGGTGCCTCGGCCCTGTTCACCTTTCTGGCCTCGAGCGGGCCGGAGGGGCGGGATGTCGCTGTAGCGACGATGCTCAAGGGGCCGGTCAAGATGATGCAGTCGTGGTGCTTCTGCCTGGGCTTCGTGAGCATCGGGCTGGAGACCGAAGTTCGCCGACTTGCCGCGGCAATGGGATCGTGGAAGCCGGTGGCCCTCTATGTGTGCGGCCAGGCCTTCAACCTGCTGCTCACATTCATCATGGCCTGGCTCGCATTTCGCGTCGTGTTTCCCGACGTTGCCACCCGATTGGCAACTGGGGCCGGCTGAGGTGGCGAAATCACCCACTGCGATACTCAGCCCGTGGTACGGGCGAGGGTGTCGGCGGCGTGGGCGGTGGCGACGGCGGCGACGCCGTTGGCAGCCGTCACGCGGCGGCAGTGGAAGCGGTCGTGAATCCAGGCGACCTGATCGGCCGCCAGATCACGGACCGCGCGGGCGTAGGTCTCCATTTTGGAGAGGCCGCTGGAGAACGTGATTTCGACAAGGCTTGAGGCCTCGAAGGATTTGAATCGGCCTCGCATGCGGCGAGCGGCGGCATCGAAGCGATCGACCTGGCGGACGACGCTCCCGGGGAGGATGTCGGCAAGCCGATCGAGCGTGGCGCCGTCGACGAGAGCCCGCAGGATGCCATGGGTAAACACCCAGTCGAAGAGCCGTAGTTCGCCCCGTTCGAAGACGAGCCGCAGCTCCTGGCGATCGAGCCGGCTTGGCTGATGAAAGCCGTGCTCAAAGTGTACGAGCACTCCCGTTTGCGGAATCTCCGTGGCGTAGCGGCAGGTGCAGCAGACCTGCTCTTCGACCGGCTGGTGGGCCGTGTTTTCGGCGTGCGGGCGGACACTGCGTGCCGCAGACACGACCGTGGCCGCCCCCAGCCAGTCGGCCACGAGATCGAAGAAATGCACGCCGTGTTCGATGAAGATCCCACCACTCACATCGCGGTTCCAAAACCAGTGGTTGCGGCCGAGGCCTTCGTCGGAGGCATCGTTGATGAAGAGCCCGTGGATCAGCTCTCCGAGGAGCCGGGAATGAATCACCTGCTTGACGAGGTCGGCCAGTGGGGCATACCGCTCGACCAGATTGGCGGTGCAGACGAGGTCGCCCTGCGCCGCCAGGCGGGCGAGCTCCTCCGCCTCGGCAACCGTCGTGGCCGGGGGCTTTTCAACCAGCACGTGCTTGCCCGCTTCGAGGGCGGTTTTTGCCTGGCGGAAGTGCGCGGCCGGCGGCGTGGCGATGTACACCAGATCGATATCACCGGCTGTGAGCATGGCATCGACCTGCCGCTGGCCGACTCCCAGTTCGGCAGCCGCCCGGCCGGCCGCCGCGGCATCGAGGTCGGCGACGGCCGTCACGGCCAGCCCCGGGAGGGTTCGATACTGTTGCGTGGCAAACCGGGCGAAGCTGCCGCAGCCCACGACGCCGACGCGGAGCGTGGCCGGCGGAGCCATGGAGAGAGAACTTGCAGGCGGCATGGAGGCATCTCCTGAGGGAAGACATCCATGCCGAGCGACTCTCTTTTATGAGTAGGCGGGCATGACCTACGAAATCCAGCAGCCGCGAGGTGGGCGGGTTTTGCGGCGACTCGCCGGCCGGTCAGTTTGCCCGGATGGCGTAGAGGGCGTCGTACGACCGCAGGTAGAGCGTGCCGTTGGCAACGATGAGCGAGGCCGTAATTGCCTCACCGATGTCGATCGAGTCGAGTAGTTCAAACTCCCGGCCTGCCTTCACCACCGACACCCAGCCATCGTTGGACCCGAAGGAGAGGCGGCCATCGGCGAGGAGGGGGCTCGTGCGGTGCTGTCCGGTGTGGGTCCGCTTCACATATACGTCTTCTCCGGTCTCGAGATCGACGCACTGCAACTTGCCGTCTTTATGGAGCAGATAGACGAGCCCATCGGCGACCACCGGCGTGCTCACATCAGGGGTGAGAGAATTCACCCAGCGAACCACTGCAGCCTTGTCGGAACAGTCACCGATGAGATCGTCAGTGACCCGCAGCGCGACGGTGGGGCCGCCCTTGCAGGTCGGGATGATGATCGTGCCGGGCGCGACGCCAGGGGAGGCGACGAACCGAAACGTCTGATCGTGGGGCTTGGGATTGGTCGTGGTCGGCCCGTTGAGCCCACCAAAGCGCCACAGTTCACGGCCGTCATCGAGGGCATGGCCGGTGGTGCAGTCGGCCCCGTGGGCCACGAGAAACTCACGGGAGTCGTCGCGGTAGAGCATCGGCGAGGCGTAGGAATGCTTGCACTCGAACTGGGCGTCGGTGATGCGATCAACCTCCCAGACCGTTGTGCCCGTTTTCTTTTCGAGCTTGATAACCTTGCCTGTGCGGTTTTGATCATCGAGCTTCATCGGGCCGTGGATCAGTTGCAGGTAGAGAAAGTCGCCATCGAGCACCGGGGTCGATGTCATCCCAAACTGGATGTCGATTTTTCCAAATCGCTCGTTGGCATCGAGCCGCCATACCTCCGTGCCGTCAACCGTGTAGCAGGCCAAAGTACCGGTGCCGAAAAACACCCAGACATGCATGCCATCAGTCGATGGCGACGGTGAGGCCGAGTTGCCTTCCCCAGCCCGGGCGTCCTGATTGCCTGTGCAGACTGTTCGCTTCCACTTGATCGCACCATCGTCTGTGGCAAGGCAGAGCAGCACGAGGTCGTCACCCTCGTTACTGGTCAAATAGATGCGGTCACCCCACACGCAGGGCGTGGCCCCGGCCCGGCCCGGGAGCGGTGCCCGCCAAGCGACGTTCACGGTCTTCGACCAGGGTGCCGTCAGCCCATGCTCGGATGAAATACCGTCATGTCGTGGTCCTCGCCACTGCGGCCAGTTGTCGGCCCGGCTCACCGAAGCGACTCCGAGAGCCCCCACAACCATCATGGTCAGCATTCGCCTACGACGATCGCTCATCACCGCCTCCGCACTGCCTTCTTGATTGTTCGCGTTTTTTTCGCAGACTTCTTTTTCTGCTTTGGTGTGGGCGTCTTCTTCTGGGCAGCCTTTTTTCCAGCTTTCGTAGCAGTCTTGCGGACGGGTCGCGGGAGGCGGGCTTCGGCCACCTCGTCAAGAAACTCATGCACTGTTGCGGTGAGGTCAGCCACGGAGAGCGGCTCCACTTCGTCCATGATCAGAAGCGAGAGTTCACCCCGCTGCTGAGCCGCCATGAGTGTCTTGTATTCCTCGAGGGAAAGGTCGTCGTGGTCGTCATCTTCACTGGTGAGAAATTCAAAGCCAATCCTGTTTTTTGCGTCCCAGCCGTCGATGTGAAATACCACACCGTATTCACGGAACATGATGTTTCGCCTGATCGTATAGCCGCGGGCGCGAAAGAGACGGGCCAGCAGATCACAAGCTCTTGTTTCGGAGAGGGTTTCAGGCATGGAGACCAGCTCAGGGTATTCGGAATGTGCCGCTACACGACCGCCGCAGAATAGCCGATTGTCCGGCGGCATACCATCACGGGCACACGTCTCAGCTCGGTGGTGGCGTTCAGTGGCCGCGAGAAACCGTGCAAAACCCCCGTTGCGCTGCCGTTCGAACGGAAAGCACGAGTTTTTACGTCGCCAGTGCTTCGTAGACATGCCCCTCATTTGCGTCGATTCGCTCGGGGCGGCCGGCGTGGAAGTAGACCAGTTTTTTGTGGTCGAGGCCGAGCAGCGAAAGGATCGTGGCGTGGAGGTCGTGCACATGGAGCCGGTTTTCTACCGCGTGCAGGCCAATCTCGTCGGTCGTGCCGTGCACCGTGCCGCCGCGGACGCCGCCGCCGGCCATCCACATCGTGAAACCCGTCGGGTTATGGTCACGGCCGTCTCCTTTTTCACTCATCGGAGTGCGGCCAAACTCACCCCCCCACACCACCAGTGTGTCATCGAGGAGGCCGCGCCGCTTGAGATCGATGAGGAGAGCGGCCACCGGCTTGTCCATCTCCCGACACATCTTGGCATGGTTGCCCTCGATGTCTTTGTGGGCATCCCACTTGCTGCCGGCGCCGTGATAGCACTGCACGAATCGCACGCCTCGCTCCACGAGCCGCCGGGCCAGGAGGCAGTTGCGACCGCAGGCGGCAGTCTCCTTGTTATCGAGGCCGTAAAGCGCCTTCGTCTCGGCTGTCTCCATCGCGAGATCGACCGCCTCAGGAGCGTAGGCCTGCATCTGGTAGGCGAGTTCGTAGGAGCGGATGCGGGCGTCGAGCTCGCTGTTTTCATCGCGGCCCTTCTGATGCCGACGATTACGGTTCTGGAGATAGTCGAGCGCCAGGCGTTGCTGGGCGGCGGTCACATGGCTCGGCGGGGCGAGGTTTGGAAACGGCGGCCCCTCGACTTCGAGCGCCGCCCCCTGATAGACGGCCGGCATGAATCCGCTGCCCCAGTTCCGCGGGCCGTTGACGACGACGTCTTCGCGGTCTTGCATCACGACAAAGGCTGGGAGGTTGTCATTCTCCGTGCCGAGGCCGTAGGTCACCCAGCTGCCAAGCGAGGGGCGGCCTGCGAACTGGGTGCCGGTATTCATCTGGCAGACGCCGCCGGAGTGATTGATGCCGTTGGTCCAGCAGGAGCGAATCACGGCCAGTTCGTCGGCCTGCGTGGCGATATGGGGGAGCCAGTCGCTAATCCAGAGGCCCGCCTCGCCGTGCTGCTTCCATGCTCGCTTCGAGGCGAGAATGGGCGAATCGAATTCGCCCATCGCCGTGATCACGCGGCCGAAGCTCTCCGGCACGGGCTTGCCAGCCAGTCGGTCGAGCGCCGGCTTCGGGTCAAAGAGATCGATGTGACTGGGGCCGCCTTCCATGAACAGGAAGATCACGCTCTTCGCCCGCCCGGCGACATGCGGGGGCTTGGCCGCCAACGGTGACGGGCCTGACGAAGAGGCCGCCGCCTCCCGGCCGAGCAGCGCGGCGAGGGCGACAGCCCCAAAGCCGCCGCCGGCGGAAGTGAGCATTGCACGACGGGTGAGAAAGGCCATGGTGGTGTCTCCAGTTGAGCTTCAGTCCAGCCTTAGTCCAGGTAGAGCAATTCGTTGTCGTTGAGCAGGGCGTGGACGAGGGCGGCGCGCGCCAGGTCATTGGGTGAGAGCCGATCGTCATCATTTACCAGCACCTGCGCGTGGTGGCTCCGCCCGGAGGCATCGTGACCGATCATGCCGGGATCGTTGAACTGCCAATCCAGCACCGGCTGGTGGGAAGTCCCGGCCTCGATGTCATGGCGTGAAAGCCGGGCGGCATCGAGCCGCAGTCGAGCAACGAGGCCGTCCCAGGCATGCGTGTCGGATCGTGCGCCAAGCCGCAAGGGGGCCCCGTCATGAATCGAGCGGTTCACCTCGTGCTTTGCGCTCGCGGTTTCCAGCGGGGCATCCACGCGACCGAGGTCACGAACAAAAAACGTGACGCCATGTTCTGACAGATCGTCAAGGTCGACACTCACGGCAACAAAGTAGGGCCGACCGAGTTCAAGCCGTAGATTCGAGGGCACCACCTCATAGTGGGTGTTCTCAGCATCCTCGGTCTTGCCGACTAGTTGGAGGATCAGATTCCGCGGCTGGTAGCGACTCTTTGTGGATGTGACCCCGAATGACCAGCCCGGCTGCTTTGCATCACCCGACCAGGTGGCGGCAATCGTGCGAACCTTGGCGTCTTCATAGACAGATCGGAGGGTCACCACCGCTTGCACCGTGAAGTCGGCCTGTGGAAGGCAGTCGACATCTGGCAGAAGAACAGAGAGCTTTCCTCCGGGTGACAGGTTGACCGCGTGCGCTGCCGGCCGCTCTGCCTGCCCGGGCATCGCCACAAGTCGCTCCGCCTCGCGAATGGCCTCGACCGGAACCAACGACTCGTAGTTCGCCATGAACGCTGCAGCACCCTTCGCTTCATCGTCAGTCGCCGGTCGTCCGAAGAGGCGTTGGTGGAGCAAACGAACGAAGTCCTGATCAGGCAGTGAGCGGAACTGACGCATAATCGCCCGTGCCTGGTCATGTATCCAACTGCCATTGGCAAGGAGGAGGGCCTGCATCGGTGTCGTGGTGCGGTGTCGCTCGCCACTCGACTGAATCCGATCCGGAAGATCGAAGGCTGCCAGGAGCGGATCAGGCTTGTTGCGTCGCACCGGCAGGTAGATTGCCCGCCGCCCTGTTTCTCCGGGTGAGATAGTGCCGGCGGCGGAAAGAATCGTATCGGTGATTTCTTCACCGGAAAGCCGCCGTGGGTTCACCCGCCACAAGAATGTGTTGTCAGGATCAAGATGTGCGATACGGTCGTCGGCCTGTCGATCAGAAGCCTGACGAAACGTGGCCGACGTGAGGATGAGTCGATGGAGTTTCTTGAGGCTCCATCCCTCGCGGATAAACCACGAGGCTAGCCAGTCGAGCAGTTCCGGGTGCGTTGGTGGCTTTCCAAGGTGACCAAAATCATTCGTCGATTCGGAAAGACCGTGGCCAAAGTGCTGCTGCCAGACACGGTTGACGATGACGCGGGCTGTGAGAGGATTCTCCGGCGAGGTGATCCATCGGCCCAAGGCCGTACGGCGACCCGTTGTGCCGATCGCCGGCGCCAGAGGCTCAATGGTTGCCGGCCCGGGATCGAGAAGGGTCAGAAAGCCGGGCTCGATCGAGGCCTTCGTACGATCATCTGGCATGGAAACGCCGGGGGCGGTCGGGCCGACGTCGGTTGCCACGAAGGGCTCTGTGGGCAGTGGCTTGGGCTTGACACTGTCGTACGCAGCGAGCTGCTCAAGCAGTTGCTTCCGCTCGGCAGCCGCGGCCGCATCAAGCTGCTGATCGAGCTTATCTGGGTGGATCTTGAACTGACGCGAGGCGAGTTCAGCAAGTTGGTGCTCGCGGGGCGAGCGGTCCTCCGGCCGTTTGGTAATCATTGCCTGAATGTCGGGAGGGAACATGGTGGGCTTTTCGCCAGTGGCGTGTTGCAGAAGCACGGGACGCTCGATGGCGTCAAGCCGGCGCCGGATGTCGGCTGTGGCCTGTTCCCAGGCCTGTTGCTGCTCCGCATGCGCCGCCCGCGTGGCCAGATCGGCCACCGGCAGGGCCTCCGTGGGCTGGAACGCCGCGAAGAACGCCTGCAGCCGGTAGTAGTCTTTCTGCAGCAGTGGGTCGAACTTGTGGTCGTGGCAGCGGGCGCACTTCACGCTCTGGGCAAGGAAGACGTCGGCCGTGGTCTCGGTGAGGTCATCGAGAATCTTCTGCCACTGCCCTACCACGTCGCGCTGGTTCCATTCGTAGATCCAGTGCCGCAGAAACATCGTGGCGATGACGGCATCGCGATTGCCGGGATCGATTTCATCGCCGGCCAGTTGCTCCATCACAAACCGGTCGTATGGCTTGTCGGCGTTGAAAGACCGCACGCAGTAGTCGCGATACTGCTTCGCATGGGGGCGGGCACCATCGGCACGGTAGCCATCGGTATCGGCGTAGCGAACCAGGTCGAGCCAGAAACGGGCCTGGTGTTCACCGTAGGACGCCGTGGCAAGAAGCTCATCGACGAGCCGCTCGACAATCGTCGGATCGTCGAGTGCCGTGCCTCCGTCAGTTTCTAGAAATAGTCTGTCGCTCGGCGGAAGGCCAGTGATTGCGTAGTGAAGCCGTCGCAAAAAAGCCCGCGATGGGGCCGCAGATGCGGGGGTGATTCCCTGTTCGGTGAGTTTCTTGATGACAAACATGTCGATCTCGTTGCGGCACCAAGTGGCATGGGCAGCAGGCGGCTCTGGCACGGCTGGCATGGTGAGCGGCTGATAGCACCACCAGGCTCGATCTTTGGCGGTGATCGGGTTGTTTGGTGCCAGCACGGTGTTTGCGGGCCACGCCGCGCCGGCGGCGACCCAGACCGCGAAACCTTCAATCAGCGGGTCAGGGAGTTTGCCCGTCGGAGGCATCTCATGAGATTCATAGCGGAGAGCCTCAAGCAACAAGCTCTCCTCAGGACTCCCGGGAACGATCGCAGGCCCCGATTCCCCTCCAGCAAGCAGTCCTGCCCGAGTGGTGAGATCCAAGCCAGCCTCGTGTTTGGTCTCCCCATGGCATCGAATGCAATGGCGAACAAGGAGTGGGCGGGCGTGGATCTCAAACAGGTCGTCACCACCACGTCCCTGCTTCGCGGCGAAACTGGCTGCGAGTGAGGCGATGACGAGGCACATCGCGGCATGGTGGCGGTGGCCGCAGCGTATGATCATTGAGAGGTCTCCAGCGCTACGGAATGACTCGGCGCGACCGGTGGGAGACCGGCGATGAAGACCGGGTCGATCGTCGTCTGGTTGTCGTCGGCATCCTGAAAAAAGAGGCCGTCGCAGGTGGCGCCTTCTGCATACCCCAGATCCGAGAGATCGATAGCCACGGCGTTCGCCTTCGCCCGCACCGGCAGCAGATTCCCCATGTTGGTCGGCAAGGTCAGGAGTTCATCGAGCGAGCCGGGAAGGGTGTCGAAGGTAAACAGTCGAAACCGAGCGAGGAGCTGTGACGCAGGTGACAGTGAATCGATGTCATAGGCAGTGACCGTATGGGTATGCAAATCGGGCGTGAATCGCAGCGGTGAAACGTGGAAGGCATCACCTTCCGGCGGATCGGTGAGCATCTGCAATTCAAAAAAAATTACGTCGGGGCCGGCATCGTTCAGAACCGGTTGCGAGAAGGCAATCGCCAGCCCGGGCGTTGGAACGGCACCAATTGCATCAGGAGTGAGCACGGCGTCGTGCGTGAGGGGATGAGAAGTGCCGCCCGGATTGATCACACCAGTGGTAAGCAATCGATCCTCCTCGAGAAGCCCGCGACGAGCAGGGGCGAGGCGAAGCAACTCCGTCGACACGTTGTCTCCCCCGGGAAGGGTCAGATTGTTTCGGTTTCGATTGGCGTGAAAGTGAAGCAGCTGTACGCCGATTAGATCAGCGACATCATATCTCCTCACGACCCCGCCCCGCTGGATGACGATACTTTCGAGCGTATCGACGCCCGGCCCCAATGCGTCGCCGCCTGTCGGTGGCACCGGATATTCGAGCGAGGCATCGTAGCGAATGAGCCGGTCGGGAAGTCGGGGCCGATAGGTCACGCTTTCAGCCATACCAGTGGAGGCGACGATCGCGTTGTCACGATTTGCCGGGTCGTGTCGGGCCACATCTCCCGACTCCAAGCGATAGATCGTCGCTTTCGGATCAGTCCGTACAATCAGATCAGCGGCTCCCTCAATCACCTGCACTTCGGTCGAACTCGTCTCGTCGACATGCACCACAAATCGGGTTCCCCTGTCAATCACCTGCGTGGCCGGTGTCTCAACGCGGAAGCCCTCGGCGCCCTCCGGCGCGTGCACGGAACAGCGGCCCGCATCGACCGCCACGCAGTCTCCGCCACAGACGCGAAAAACCGCCGGCCCCTCGAGGATAGCTGAGGCTCCGTTGGCAAAGCAGAGCTCCACTAGCCCACGGGAAAGAACATACGGCTCGCCGCGACTGGCAATCGACTGTTCCGCCGGCGTTTCGCGGCCGACAAACCGGGCCCGGGCCAGACTGGCAAACCGAACCGATGCATCGAGCGGCGTGGTGTGCATCATCGGCCCCGCCACCTCCTGCCGCGGTAGCAGCGTGAACGCAACTCCCAAGACCACTGCCAGAAGTCCACTCGCAATCAGCAGTGCTGTCGAACGCCGCTGCCCGCTGCCCGTTGATCGCGACCCCTCGGTGTTGGCCTTGATCCCGTCGAGCTGCGCCATCACGCTCTGCGTCAGCATTTCCCCATTCGCCGGCAGCCCTGCCATCACGTCGGCGACGAAGCGTTCACCGATGGGGGCGAGCGTGTCCGCGGCAAGGTTTCCAGCCACCATTCCGAGCCGACGATGCGTCTGGTAGAGATTCACAGCGAGCGTCAGGAGATGCGCATTCCTGTTGAGCAGAGCATCGAGTTCCGCTCGTGCGGCTGCGTCGAGTTGGCCCTCCAAAAAATCTGTCCACAGGACGGCGAAGCGATCCTCGTCGAACCCACGAGCGGAATCGGTCGGGGTGTTGAAGGACTCGGTCATGTGGTTTGAGATTCTCCCTGAGCGGTGGCAAGCTTTCGCTCGATGCAATCCTGCAGTTGTCGGCGCAAGAGCCAGAGTTGCTTCTTGACGGCAGCCACGGAACGCCCGCTCCGTTCTGCCATTTCCGAGAGTGGGATCGACTCATCGTACCGCCATGTGAGGAATCGCCGGCGGTGTTCATCGAGAGCGTCGAGACAGGCCTTTAGCAAAGCGAGGTGCTTGTGTTCTTCAACGCTGCCGTGGTTGGCACGGCGGTCGAGTTCACGAGCGAGAAGATCGGGTGCATAGCGACTCCGATAGTCGGCGATCCGACGGAGCCGTGTCACTTCAGTCTGCAACTGATACCGAGCGATCGTAAACAGCCAGGCAGCAAAGTTTGTGTTGGGCGTGTATTCGGTGAGTCGTGTGAAGGCCGTAATGAATGTGGCCTGAGCGGTATCGTCGACATCCACCCCTGGCGGAGCGTGGCTGCCGAGCCAGGCGCGGAGTGGACGTTCGAATCGACGGACCACAGTGGCAAAGGCCTGCCTGTCGCCGCGACGGACCTGACCGAGAGCGGTCTCAACGACGGCGTCGGTGTCTGGGGGCATTGCGAACATCAATGGGAGATGGCAGATCTCGGAAAAAGGTTTCTCGGGAATTCCAGGGACCGTGGTGAGCCGTACAATGTAGCCATACCGCAACGCTGCAGTTGGCGTCGGGAAGCCCCCAGCAGTAACCTTCGTAAAACTCCGGATGCGTAAAACTCCGGATGAGGTGACTGTCATGACCCGAGCGCTCAGCCGTATTGCTCCTGACTGGTGGGACTATACGACCCTTGAATCCGAAATCATCCGCGATGCTGCGGCGCTCTCTCCGGAAGATATGCTCCAGCTGTCGCGGCCGGGATTTCGTGTTGTCTTCCATCCGACACTCGAAGACTTTTACCTGGCTGAAGCACTGGAATATGTCTCGGCGTGGCGACAGGCGACGGCCGCTGAACCGGTCGGCATCTGCGGGCCGATCGGTCCGACTGAGCAGTTGCCTCTGGTGGCCCGGCTGGTGAACGAGTTGGATCTTGATCTGCGGCATGCCCACTTCTGGGGCATGGATGAGTGGTATGAAGACGGTCGTGAAGTTCCGGTGAGCCATCCGTTGTCATTTGAACGCGCCGACCGCGAACTCTGCTTCGACCGTATCCGCCCGGAGTTGCGTATGCCTGAAGCCAATCTCCACTTTCCGAAGGCAGACACGGCACCCTACATCACGAGCTGGCATGACGTGCGTTGCGCCGTCATGCAGGGAGGCCAAGGCGATATCAAACACTGGGCTTTCAACGATCCGCTCCGACGGACCGGAAGCTATGTCGACGACCCGCCTTCACCGGAGGAGTATCGGGCCCTTTCGACCCGCGTCGTCGATCTCCATCCGGTCACGCTCGCGCAAAACGCGCGGACGAGCGGGGGCGGCAATATCACGCTGGTGCCGACACAGGCGATTACGGTGGGGCCGGTCCAAACCTGGCAGGCAGAAAAAGTTTCGATTTGGCAGGCAGGCACTCACGACAATCCGTTGGGGCAACGTCTGACTGCACTGATGATTTCGAAGCGAATCATTGACACAAGCGTGCCGATGTCGCTTCTCGCCGACCATCCCAACGTCCAGTTCAACTACTTCCGCGGCGGTCTGGGCAGTTGTGCTGTTGAGATGCACTGACGCTGCCAGTCGCAATGGCCCGGCTGGGGGTTATTCAGCGACGCGTTGCATGTAGTCGATGCTCTCGCGAGCAAGCCGTTCGATCCCGGGCGCGTAGTCGAACACTTCCACGCTCACCCACCCGCAGTATCCGACCTCGTCAAGGGCAGCGAAAATTGGAGCAAAGTCGACGGCACCAAAGCCAGGGCCCTGAAGATTGGTGTCGTTGGCATGAAAGTGTTCGAGGTGCCGGGCGCTGGCCGTGATGATCGTTGGAATTGGCGCGGCTTCACTCGACATCGCCTTCACGTCGAGGATCAGTCGAACGTTCGGCGCCCCGATACGTTCAATGAGACGGCAGGCCTCTGCGGCGGTGTTCAGCACGTTTGTCTCAGTTGGAGCCAATGGTTCGACTGCCAGTACGGTTCCGGTAGCCTCCAGCGTGGGCGCCAGTCTGGAAAACGTCTCGGCAAGCCGATCAAGGCCGTCCGTTTGTGAAACACCCGGCAGAAGACTCCGCTGATGTGGTGATCCGAAAACCAGCACGCGGCCTCCGAGATCACCGCAGAGTCGGGCGAGGTCCTCAAGATAGGCGACGGTTCGTCGGCGGACGTCCTCGTCGGGATGCGTGACATGGAAACCCTCGGTTTTGGCGAGCAGCCAGTGGAGGCCGATGCACTCCAACCCTGCTCGCTCTATCGTGCCGCGAATCTCACGTCGGCGCAACGCGCTCACCTCAGTCGCGTCACGGCCAAGCGTGAAGGGGGCGACCTCCAGGCCCTGATAGCCGCAGGCGGCCGCAAAGTCACACGCCTTCTCGAGAGGCCACTCCTGAAAGGTTTCATTACAGATGGCGTAACGCATGGGGCATCGGATACTGGAGGGGTGCTGTGAGATCGAGACGAGAGGCTCTAGTGAGTGAGGGATGGACGGCTGTCTGCAGCGTACTCCTGAAACGCTGCGGCGATGCCGGCTTGCTGTTCATCACCGGCGTGAAAAAGAAAACGGTGGCGTAGCGACAGCCGTTCTCCCGCCTCGAGCGAGACGGCACCACTCGCGGCCGCTGGATTCATCTGTTTCAAGCCAAATGGGTTCGCGCAAAAAAGTCCGTATGTTCGCACATGCCATGCGGTCGGATGTCGGAAACTTGTCGGATGGTTGAGGATGGCGATTCCCACATGTTCTCCCTCGACGGGGCCGTTGTAGTCGACCCAGGCGGCGTGTCGAGACCACGCTGCGGCATCTCGATCTCCCTGACTGTTGATGATCGTACCGCCTTGCTTTCGATCAACAGCCATGGTGTCGGGTACCCGAATATAGACGCCGGCATCCTTCATATCGGTCATGTGAACAGGTCCATATTCAGCGACAAGGTCGATGTCGACATCGATGGCCCTCCCGTAGGGCGTCGACGAGAAGGTCATCCGCCGCTCTTCGAGCATGATCGGCTTGTCAGCAGCATCGACGATGTCGTGATGCGCGTGGATGATAGCGGTAGCGCCCCCCTCAAGGGTGCGGTAGCCGCGCAGCCGGATCGCACCAAGCGAGGAGAGTTTCTTGGCCAGTTGGGCTTTCTCACGATAGGTGTCGGCCTCAGCCCATGTGTCAAAGCCGTTGATTCCTTGATGGCCAAACGTCAGCCCTCGTTGATGAACGTGATCGGTGGTCTCACCGACAACCTTCGCCATGGGGAATGATCGAGTCATCAACTTCCCCGACGGGCCGATGATCCGCCACAGAAATGGCTTGTTCCCCTGATCGACGACGTACTCCGCAATCGGTTTATCCTGCAGTGTCACAACGACGCTGCCAGAAGATGTCTTTTCTACGCCATAGAGTGGTTGTGGCGCAGCCAGGTCATCGGCATGAACCACAACGCATTTCGGGCCAATGATTGTCGACGCGAGGAACGCGACCATCGCAACCAGCCCGTCCCGTCGCCAACCGTGCAGAATCACCATGCCACGTACCCCTTTTTCTTCAGACGAAATCGAGCCGAAATCATGCCGCATTTCCAACAATTTCCAGTGTAGCGGCTTGACCGTCAGGCATGGACGCCACGCAAACTCTTGACAGTGACGATCAAACCGCCGATTGTGGTGGCCGGGAGCGACTGTCTTTTTCAACCATCACGATCTGACTCGCCATAGAGTTTACGAGGGACAATGACCATGTTGACAACCCGTCGCACATTTGTTGAGGGCGCCTTGGGCATGGCTGCGGCTGCAATGGCCTCCCGTCAGGCGGCGGCGGAGCCGGCCACGTCATCCGTCCAGCGACACGTCGGGCCGAATGAGAAAATCCATGTTGCTGTCATTGGCTTCAACGGAAGAGGGCTGAGTCACATTCAGGGGTGGCTGGGGAATACGGGAGCGGAACTCGTTGCCTTGTCAGACTGCGACCCGGGCGCCGAGGCCCGGGCCGTGAAACGATTCGCAAATGTTTCACGACGGCCCCGCTTCGAGAAGGACTTTCGTACATTGCTCGACGATCCGTCGATCGATGTTGTGTCAATCGCCACCCCGAACCATTGGCACGCGTTGATGGCGATCTGGGCGATGCAGGCCGGCAAGGATGTCTATGTCGAAAAGCCTTGCAGCCACAACGTCGAAGAGGGCCGTGTGACCACCCAGTGGGCCCGCAAACTCGGCCGCATGTGTCAGATGGGCGCGCAGAGCCGGAGCATGCCTGGGATGCGTCAGGCGATTGATTTCATTCACGCGGGCGGCATTGGAAAGGTGCAGGTGGCGCATGCCCTCTGCTACAAGAGACGGAAAAGCATCGGTCTGGTCGACACTCCAGCGCCGGTGCCGGCGGGCCTCGATTTCGACCTCTGGGCCGGTCCCGCACCGGCGGTGGTGCCCCATCGGACACGGCTTCACTATGACTGGCATTGGAACAGACTTACCGGCAACGGTGATCTTGGTAACCAGAATCCCCACGAGATCGACAAGGCGCGATGGGGGCTGGGGAAGCAAACGCTGCCCGCGCGGGTGGTGAGTGTCGGCGGGCGACTTGGTTACCGTGACAGCGGCGACACGGCAAACAGTCAGGTCACGTTGTTCAAGTGGGACGACGCGATTGTCATATCAGAGGTGCGGGGCCTCGAACTCAAGACCGCGCCGACAATCGCCCGCCAAGCCGGCCCCGTGGGTGTCGCGAACATTTGGTGGGGATCGGAGGGATATGTCGTTACCCCAAATTACAACTCCGGGGTGGCGTTTGACTACGATGGCAAGCAGTTGGCGGCCTGGAAGGGTGGATCCGATCAATTGCACTATGACAACTTTCTCGATGCTGTGCGACGCCGCGACCGCGCCGTTCTCCACCTCGACATCGAGGAGGGGCACCTCTCCAGCGCGATGGCTCATCTCGGCAATGTGTCGTGGGCACTCGGAGAAAAGGCTGCCTTGGGTGAGCGGCCCAAACTGACGGGCAGCGATCCCCATGTCACGGAAACATTTGCTGCCTTTGAGTCTCACCTCCGCGACAACGCCGTCGATGTTACGGAGACACCGTTCCTGATCGGTCGTGAGATCGTGGTTGATCCTGTCACGGAGCGGTCTTCTGATCCGGAAGCTAATGTGCTTTTCAGTCGTGAGTATCGGAAGGGCTTCGAACTGCCACGGGTGTGATGACGACTGATCATCATGATTCGGAGACGGCCACTTTGATCACCACCTTCAGCACGTGAGTGGGTTCCCCCCAGTGACAGCATGGTGCGTGGGCGTCATCGGGATAAAGAATCATCACCTGCCCGGCCCGCACCGGCACGGCAATCACGTCGGCGGATCTGGAAAAGATTTCGACATCCTTCGATGCCTCGTACAGGAGAGCAGCTTCAAGATCAGCCACCGGTGCCCACAGGATTACCTCCCTGCCCCGCGCGAGGTATTGAATATCGATGTAGCGTCGATGCGCCTCCAGTTCGACGCCTGCGGCAGGCCGGGTCGGATACGTCTGGACCAGCGCGTAGGCTAGGTCGCCGTCGATGTCGTGGCGGCCGACCGCAGGATCCGGCCCGAGTCGCCGGAGAAATTCGAATGCTCGGGCAAATCGCGGGTTCAACCCGACATAGCGATCGGCATGGTGGAGTGTGTCGAGAATCATGCTTCACTCCTTGCGACGTGGTTCATCCCGGAG
>JAQBZA010000475.1 GCA_027622795.1 Planctomycetota bacterium
CTTCGATCCGGCGAAGCCACGATCCCAGTGCGTCGGCCAGCGAGGTGGGCACGGCCTGCCTCCGTCGCTCATTGTGGGCGTGGGCTGCCCGCACGATGCCCTCGGCGACCGCCTGGCTCGTCATCGTGGCGCCGCTGACGCCCTCGATCCCCGTTGCCTCCGGATCGACCCCAGCGAGCTGTTCGATGGTCATGCCGGCATAGATCTCGTCAAAGCGACGGTCGTCGCGGACGTAGCCGACGTATGGGTCGTTGTCGAACGAGGCGAGCACAAGCACGCCGGCGACCCGGTTTTCGGTGTCGAAGCCGACGATCGCATCAGTCGGCCCCTGGTAGCCGATCACGCCATCGGCGGCGGGGCTCGTGCGAAGGGCCCAGCCGAGCGGGATGCCATCGTTGCCCCGCACACGGATCACCGAGGCATCGCCAGGATCTGCCTCGACCTCGGCAGCCTCGGGAAAGAGTCGCACGAGATCGGCGAGCGTGGGAGCCGCGTCGAACCGGCTGGCGGGGGCCGTGCCGCCGACGCGGAGGGCGAGGGCTGCGGCGATCGCTCGGCTGGTGAGCGTGGACCCTGCGACGGAACGCCGCCGCTGCGGTTCGGCAAGCTGCTCAAGCGGCATGCCGACGAACGACTCCCAGAAGTGGCCATCGTTTTTGATGGCCCGCACGTGATCCCGGGTGTCGCCGCTGGAGAGCACCGAGAGGCCTCGAATCGTGAGCTCGGCATCGCAGATCACCAGCAGATCGGTCGGCCCCGAGAAGCCGATTGCCGCATCACCCTGAGGGCTTGTGTGAAGCACGACCCCAACGGCGGCCCCCCCGGCATCGAGCAGCTCGCGGCCGCCGGCCACCTGCCGGGCTCCGCCGCCGAGACTCGTCGCCTCCGGCAGATGCCGCTGAATCATCGCCAGCGGCACCGTGGCCAGGTCGCGGGTGGCCAGCTCCGCCTGCCGCTGCGCATGCGCAGCGTGCACGAGCCAGCCCACCGCGGCCACAAGGGCGAGCCGCACCGCGTGCCCCAGAAACATTCGACGTCGGTGTGCCCAAGACGGTGCCATGCCCGGCGAGTCTACCTATCCGTGGAAAAAGCGATCCATGGCCTTTGTCCACTCAAGCGACGCCCCAAAAAGCCAAGGTTATTGGGGGTCGCCGGTCGCCGCATCCTGCGGCGGCAGACGTGTTCCACAGTCTGCTAGCGGCTCACAGGCACCAGCAGCACGGCGTCGGCATGGACAAAGCCACCGGCATGCTCCGTTCCCAGCACCACCACGCACGGGTCGTCGGCGGCCAGCCGCAGCCGGCCGACCGAGCCGTAGCTTCCATCGAGGCTCGCCCGCTTGGTCATATCGAGGCTGGTGGTGGTGCGTCCGGATGGCGTTTCCAGCAGCACGGGAACGGCTGTGCCCCGGTTCTCATGCGGCTGCCAGGCGAGCAGCACCTCGTAGTCGCCATCCGCCGGCGCCGTGAGCTCGAACCGGGCGGTGGCGCCGCTGTCAGCTGGTGCGTAGCGGTAGCCGTAGGCCACGTAGCCCTTGAGGCCATCGCCCTCAGTCCAGCCGCCTTCGAGAACCGCCTGGCGGTCATCGACCACCACGGCCTCCATCGCCTCGGCAAGCGTGACAGGGTCAACGCCCGTCGGCGGGCCGTAGGGGCCGGCCAGGGGAAGGGCATCAGTGGGAATCACGATGTCGTCGGCGAGCGTGGCCCGGCGGGCCTTGCCGGGCAGGGCGAGGAGCTCTTCCATCTCGCTCCAGTGGTTTTCGTAGACGCCGCGGGGCGTGGTCTCATGCAACACGGCTAGGCTCGCGGCTTTGCCCACCACCTCGCCCATCATGCCGCAGGTTTTCATCACACGAACCGTGCCGAGCGCCTCGTGCGTGACCGACACGCAGCGGCCGGCCATGAAGAGGTTTTCGACATCCTTGGAATAGAAGCAGCGGTAGGGCACCGGGTAGCCGTAGCCGCGATCAATCCGTCGGTCGTGGACGGCAATCGAGATGAACGGGTTGTCGGGAAACTTGCCGGCGTATTCCTCCTTGGGGTAGTGCAGGTCGATTGACCAGGTCGACGGCACGCAGCCATCGGGAAACTCCCGCTTGCCGACGATGTCGCTCTGCGTGAGCACAACGTCGCCAAGAATCCGCCGGCTCTCGCGGGGGCCGCCAATAAAGGCCACCCAGGTGAGCAGTGCGTTTTCATGTTCGGCTGCTCCATCGCCATTCTTCATCGCATTGAACGCGCCGTAGACAGCCCGCAGGTTCCAGTCGCGAATGCCCTCAGCATCGGCCAGCGGGTCTTTGTCGAAGCCACTTTCCCAGAACCACTGCCCGTGGAAGTCGCGGGGATAGGGAAAGTCGTCCATTCCCAGCGGCAGAGCCCAGGGCGTTTCTGGAAACGTTTGCGGCTCCTCACGGTTGGCCCAGGCCCACATGTTGCTCATGCCCATGCGGCCTTTTTCTTCCATCACGGTCTCGGCGCCAGCAAGCTCGCCGATTGTGGCGTGGCCTGTGGCATCGCAAAAGAAGCGGCCGGTGAACATCAGCCGGCGGCTGGTGCGGGTGTCGAGGCAGGTCACGCTCTCGATCCGGTTCCCCTCGCGCTCCACTGCGTAGGCATGGGTGTTGAGGAAGAGATCGATGTTCGGCTCGGCCCGCACGAGGGCTTCCTTCTTTGCATCCTCAAACTCCTCATAGGTGCCGGGGCTCTTGGTGGCGTGGTCGGCAAACTCCTCCACGATCTCGCCAACGCGGGGGAAGCGTCCGCGACGGATCAGCCCCAT
>JAQBZA010000476.1 GCA_027622795.1 Planctomycetota bacterium
CGAACGGCGCTTCGTGACCGTCACGGTGTGCGGCACCTCTTCGGTGACGCACTGGTAGGTCGTGCAGGCGATTTCCTTCGTCTCGCACGTCGGCACCCAAACCCGCTTGCAGCACATCTTCGGCGGGCAGGGGCAGCCACAGGCGTCGGTGCCGCACGAGGGCACCTCAACCATCTGGGTCTCCCAGTGGCCGCCACGCACCTGCACCGTCTTGGTCGACTGCACCGGCACCCGCTTCTGCACCTTGTGGGTGTGGGTGACCTGCTCGGTGTAGGGAACCATCACGGTGTACTTCTGCTCGACCTGCTCCGTGTAGGGAACCTTCACGGTGTAGGTGGCAGTCTTCTCTTCCTTGACCGGCACCATCACGGTGTAGGGCGCGGTCTTCTCTTCGTTCACCGACACCATGGCGGTGTACTTCTGCTCCACCTCTTCGGTGTAAGGCACCATGACGGTGTAGGTCGCGGTCTTCTCTTCCTTGACCGGCACCATCACGGTGTACTTCTGCTCGACCTCTTCGGTGTACGGAACCTGGACGGTGTATTCAGCCGTCTTGGTTTCCGTCACGTTCTTGTTGACCGTGTAGTTCACGGTCTTGGTCCGAGTCTCGGGAACACACACGGTGACCGTGCGGGTCCGCTCCTCGGTCCGGGGCACCTGCTTGTTGACGGTGTAGGTCCGCTCGCGGGTTTCCGTCTTGTACTCAGTGCAGGTGACCGTCTTCATTTCGGTCACATACTGCCGCTGGTACACCGTGCGGGTGCCACACGCACCCGCATCGCCACAACTACCACAGGCGCTCACGGCGCCTTCGCACCCACCGGCACACTCACCGCAGTCGGCAGCCCACGTGCTCGTGCACATGGCGACAACGGCAACAGCCGGCAGGAGGCAAGACATTACTTTGCGAATCACGCAAACCTCCAGGGAAGAAAACAGGAAGAAACGACTCTCGAGCAGGTTGTTCTCGAACGCGCCCGAACGCCGGTCGGTCGAAGAGACCCTTCTCTTACGACGACCGAACGACTCGGCCGCCTGATAAGATGGATAGGTTACGTTGAGAAAACAGGCTTTCAAGCGTTGGGCTGGGATTTTCCCCTCCCTAGTGATGGGGAACGGCTCCTCCGCTCAAAAACATGCGAAAACGCCGATTGTTTTACAAATTTTTCCCCCGCGGCTGCCTTGCTGGAGAGCCGGACAGCCCGCATCGTGAGAAATCCAGCGCGATTCTCACAAAAATCCCGCCTCCGTCGGCCGCGATTTGGCCGCTGATCAGCCACCGCGGCTGGCGAAGAGTGTCCCCACGGCTTTCGACAGCAGCCACAACGTGCCGACCGGCAGCACGATCGTCGCAATCGTGAAGTAGATGGCGAGGTTCACGATCGACTCGGTGACGCCCGCCATTGATTCGTAGATCTGCTGCGCACGGTCGCCGACCGTTTTGACGGGGTTGTAGCGTTCATACCACGGCTTCTCCGCGCCCGCCGCCTCGGCCTGTTCGATGCGTTCGGTCGTTGCCGCCACCGCGGTCGACGCCTCCTGATAGCTGCCCTCCAGAAATCGTTCTGCGATCACGGCATCGATCCAGGCTGCCGCCGGAACTGCCAGCCGGGCAAACAGAGCCAGCGCGAAGAGCCGTCGCCCCCAACCCATGAGCGTGGCCTGCGTCGCCCCACGGGCCGCGACGGCCAGCGCAAGTGCAGTGAGCGACGGGAGGAAGAGCCAGGCCCCGATGGAACGCCCGATCCGCATGCCAAGCTGTTGCACACCGAGCGCAGTCGTGCTCGTGAGCAGCAGCGATGCATATTGCTCGACAAGATCGTTGACCGGATCGAGCGCCTGCCCGATGCCGATACTGCCGCCGGGCCCGAAGCTGAAGCTGATCTCGGAGCTCTGGGCGAGTGAGATGGCGCTATCGAGGCCGCGGGTTGCGGCCAGCGCCGCCAGCGTCCGCTTGAATGAGGCATCGAGCGCATCACCACCCGTCGCATCAAAAACCGGCGCGATCAGGATTGCCAGCATTGCCAGGCTCGCGTAGATCACCAGCCGCGCAGCCGGTGGCTGCAGCCGCTCGGGCAGCCAGGGCAGCCAGCGGCCCGACCAGATCATCGCCAGAGTGTCTTGCTCGTCGTTCATTCACAGCCCTCGGCACTGATGCCTCTCAGACTATCCGAGCCTGCCGCCCCGCGGCTACACTTCGGTGGGGCAACTGAGGAGGAGACCAACCCATGGATACGATCCGGGAACTGCTTCAGGAAAAACGCTTTCGCCCACTGTGCATCACCCACCCGGGTGTGACCGTGCTCGAGGCGACCCAGTTGATGAACGACGAGCGGATCGGGGCCCTGGTGGTCATGCACGGGCCGCGACTGGTCGGCATCTTCACCGAGCGAGACGTTCTCCGCCGGGTGGTGGCCGACGGCCGCGATCCCGAGATGACGCTCGTGGCGGAGGTGATGACCGACGATCTCGTCTGCTGCGAGCCCGACACGCCCATCGATGACGTGGCCGATACGATGCGGCGGCTGCGAATCCGCCATGTGCCGGTGGTGACCGCCGCCGGCACCGTAGAGGGCCTGGTGTCGATCGGCGATATCAACGCCCACCGCTTCAACCACACCGAAGCCGCCCTGCATCAGGTCGAAGACTACATCCACCGCCGGGCCTGAGGCGAACACAGATCAACGTAAGGGACGGTCAGGCTAACCAAATAAGCGAGGCTCGGGGGTCGGCGAACGCTCGAGGAGCGTTGGCGTATCCTCGCCCTGCGACGAG
>JAQBZA010000477.1 GCA_027622795.1 Planctomycetota bacterium
CGGCTGGATCACCTCCTTTCTAAAGGAAACAGCTGCGGCAGATCTTCGGATCTGCCAAGGCGGCCGGCATGGTAAACGGCGGTTGCTCGCAAGAGCCAGCCGCCGCACGTTGTGTCGGTTCATGAAAATTGTGGAGATGATCGCGGTCCTGCCAAAGCTGCAAGGCTTGGGCAGGGCATGCCGCCGAAAGAGATCAGCACGCTGGATTCGTCCGGCTGGCAGAACTGCGAAACGACGTGATCATGTGACCCGTCTGGGCTCGGCCGAGCCCAGACGGGTTTTTTTTGCGCCGAGTGCGGCTACGATAACGCCATGACATCAGCCAGCACGTCGATTCCCAAGCAGATCATTCTCGGAGTGGTGCCGCCTTCGGTTGCGGAGGCGACGGTTATGACCGTCTGGCCATCGGTGGGATCGACGGCGATTGGCCAATCGCTTGGCCGGCTCTACCGCATCAAGTCGGGAATCGGCCCGTTCTCGGTCGGGCGGATCGCGCTCTTGCTCACGATCCCGGTGGGGCTTGCCCTCTATCTGTCGCTTCGGCTGCCGTGGGCGATTCGGCGGTATCGGCTCACCAACCGCCGCGTATCGATCGAGCGGGGCATCTCGCCGCAGGTCGAGCAGTATGTCGATCTCAATCGTTTCGACACCGTCGACTTGGAAGTGCAGCCCGGGCAAGAGTGGTTTGACTGTGGCGACCTTGTGTTTCGCCGCGGGCAGATCGAGACGCTGCGGCTGCCGGGCGTGACGCGGGCGGAGCCGTTTCGACAGGCTTGCCTGAAGGTGCGGCAGGCCTACGTCAGCGTGGCCGAAGCGCAGCCTGAGCCAGTGGCGTAGGTCAGGTCGAAGCCTGTTCTAGACAGCGCGGCGGCCGGCGACGGGGCCGCGGGCGTTGATGGCGGCGCGAATGTCGCCGCGGGCTCGGTCGTCGAGGCTGACCGCGAGACCACGGGCATTTTCGGCGACCTGGGCCGGTGTCGTCGCCCCAAACAAGACGCTTGTGATGCCCGGCTGTTCCGCCGTCCAGGCCAGCACAAGCGCTGGCAGATTGCAGCCCAGGCGGGCGGCCACCGGTTGCAGGGCTGCCACAAAGTCGAGGTTTCGTTCGAATTCGATCCCCTTGAACATCGGGTATTTGTGGCGGCTGTCGGATGGCGGAAAGACCTGGCCCCGCTCCATACGGCCGGCGAGCAGGCCCTTCATCAGCGGCCAGTAGACGACCATCGCGACGTCGTGACTGCGGCACCAGGGAAGGATCGCGTCTTCGATCCCCCGCTGGAGCATGTTGTAGGGCATCTGGCAGGCAGCAAGCGGGCAGACGGAGGCGAACCGATCAAGCTGCTCGACCGTCATGTTGGAGCCGCCGATCGCCCGGGCTTTGCCCGCCTCGAGAACGTCCCGGAGCGCCGCCGCCGATTCCTCGATGGGCACGGTGGGGTCGGGAGCGTGGAGATAGAGCAGATCAAAATGGTCGGTGCCCAGTCGCCGGAGACTTTCCTCGACCTCGTGGCTGATTCGCTCCGGCCGGCCGTCGACACACTGCCGACGGCCGGGCTCCCAGTGGATGCCACACTTGCCGGCGAGCACCACGGCCTCCCGGCGGCCGTGGATCGCCACGGCGATCGCCCGTTCGCTCTCGCCCTCCTCACCGTAGCAGTAGGCGGTGTCGAGGTGCGTGATGCCGGCATCGATGGCGGCCGCCACGGTGGCCACCGCATCCTCGCGGGTGACACCATCTCTGGTCATGCCAGCCAGTGGCCAGCAGCCGAGGCTGAGGGGCCCGATGGTGACGGGGGACTTGCCGAGGGGGCGGACGCTGGGGCCAGTGCTCATGATGCGCACGGAGTGGGAGTGAAGGATCCCGTCTCCAGGAAGCGAGCGACCAGTTCCGCCGCATCGCGGCGAAACAGCAGGCTCGAATGGAGGCAGGGGAGCGTGATATGGTCATGCGGCACATCAAGCCGCGTCGCATCGAGCGACACCAGGGCATCCCGTTGGGCGGCGATCACCCCGATGTCGATCCCCGTAGGCTGGGGCGTCGTATTGACGAGGCTCGTGTTGAGGGTTGTCAACTCGGCCACCGGCCGCAGGACGCGGCCAAACACGCCGGCCGTCGCCGTGGCGACGAACGATCCACGGTTGGGCGGGGCCAGCATCACAAAGCGGGCCAGTTTTTCCGGACGGTAGCGGTCCAAGGCCGCGCGGCCGATGATGCACCCCATGCTGTGGGTGACGAGGTGGAGTGTCGTGACGGCGGGATTCCGATCGATCGCCCGTAACAGATCGGCAAACTCGTCGGCATGCACCGACACGCTCGTCCGCCAGCTCTCATAGCCCCAGCGACGGGTCTGCCAGCCGCGCCTCCGCAGCCGACCGGCTAGTGGGGCGAGCATCCATCGGCTGGCCATGAAGCCGTGGGTGAGCACGACGCATTCGCCTGACCGTGCCGCTGGAGGCCCAGGTGGCGGGGTGGGGTCAGGACGAAGCATGGCGTCAGGATGCCGGCTGGGCGGCGGGCCGCTCTGGCCGTCTCATTGGTGGGGCCGGGCAGCAGTCGAGCGGGCAGACGTCGTGGTTGGCAGGCAGCATGCCGATGGCGACCCGCTCGGGAAGCTCCCAGGCCCGCTCGGCGATGAGGTCGCGGATCATGCCGATGAACTCGGGGTCTGTGCCGGCAGTCGCGGCTCGCACCATCTCGACTCCCAACTCCCGGCACAGGTCTGCCGCCTCGGTGTCGAGGTCGTAGAGAACTTCCATGTGGTCCGAGAT
>JAQBZA010000478.1 GCA_027622795.1 Planctomycetota bacterium
TAGTCTCGCCAGCCACATGCGAGCACCCGCAGCGCCCGTTCGGCCATGTCGCCGGCGGTGGCGAGAATCTCCTGCCGCTGCGTTTCCGAAAGCGGCACGACGGTGCCGTCCACCTGCTCGGCCGTGCACTTGGAAAGCACGGCCTCCGGGGCGCCCTTGGAATACATGAGCCGCCGGCCGTCGCGGAGCCCGACGACGACCGACATTGTCTTGCGCTCCGAGTCAAAGGGAATCTCCAGGAGCGGATGTTCGGCGGCCTCGTCGCGTTCGATACCTGCCTTCAGCGCCGCGACCACAAGCGCGCCCTCGGTGGGGTCGCCGACCACCTGCCACTGCTCGCCATCGCCCTTGGGCTGCACAGACGCGTTGTTGCAGGTGGTAGCGATCGTGAGCAGCCGCTCCAGATCGGCATCGCGGCGGATGGCATCGCGGGTGAGGGGGGCGGTGTTGCCACCACCGGCTGGGCGAAACTCTCCATGCGGAGCGTAGCCTGTGCCGCTCACCCCCCAGGCCCGCCTGCCGGCATGCAGCTCGCGGACCGTCATTTCGTTGCGGGTGAGCGTGCCTGTCTTGTCGGAGCAGACCACGGTCACCGAGCCGAGTGTCTCCACACTCGGTAGTCGTCGCACCAGCGCGTTGCGGGCCACCATCCGCTGCAGGCCGATGGCCAGCACCAGTGTGACCACCGCCGGTAGCCCCTCGGGCACCGCTGCCACCGCCAGGCTGACGGCCGTAAGCAGCACCTCCCACAGGCTTCCGCCCCGCCGCACCTCGAGGAGAAAGATCAGCGCGACGATCGCCAGGCAGAGCACGATCAGTACCCGACCGAGTTCGGCGAGCCTGCGCTGCAACGGCGTGACTTCGGCCGGCGCCCGCTCCAGGAGGCCGGCGATATGTCCGAGCTCGGTATCCATCCCGGTGGCCACCACGACCGCCTCGCCGCGGCCAGCGGCGATGACGGTGCCGGCATAGACCATCGTGCGGCGATCACCGAGCGGAGTGGTAGCCACAAGGTCGGCAACGACCTCCTTTTCGAGCGGCACCGACTCACCGGTGAGGGCCGCCTCCTGGGCTTTCATCGCATGGGCCTCGACTAGCCGGGCATCAGCCGGCACATAGTCGCCAGCTTCCAGTTCGATGTGGTCTCCAGGCACCACCTCGCGGGCCGGGATCGATACGAGCCGGCCCGCGCGGAGCACCCGCACCAGCGGTGTCGAGAGCTTGCGGAGGGCGGCGAGCGCCTGCATCGCCCGCTCCTCCTGGAAGAAGCCGATCAACGCATTAACGATCACGATGGCCGCGATCGCGGCCGTGTCGGCCCACTCACCCATGATCGCCGAGATCACCGCGGCGGCGATCAGGATCCAGATGACCAGCTCGGCAAACTGCCGGGCGACCTTCCGCCACAGGGGCGCCGGCGGAGCTTCAACGAGCGCGTTGGGTCCATACTGCTCGAGCCTGGTTACCGCCTCGGCGGCCGAAAGCCCCGTGGCTGGATCGACGCCGAGCCGCCTTCCCACCTCGGCAACGGGAAGGGCATGCCATGCTGGTGAGGAAGGGGAGGGGGGCGTCATGAGAGTGCCTGGTGGCGAAGCACGTTATGAGAGCCGATAGACGAGGCCCAGAGCGCCCACGAGAACAAAGATCATCAGCAGCGCGTCGGGCTCGAAGAACGGCACCCGGCGGTTTGCCTGGTAGAGCTGCCCGAGCACGGCGATGGCGGAAGCGACCATCACCGCCATCGCTGTCACCGCGTGAGCGGGGGCAAGCGTGGCGAAGAGGGGGCCTTCGTGCATGGCATCGAGCGGCACGAAAAGGATCATGTTGAAGGCATTGCTGCCGAAGGCATTGCCGATGGCAAGATCAATCGCGCCGAGCCGGAGCGCCGTGATCGATGAGACAAGCTCGGGAAGTGATGTGGTGACGGCCACGAGCGTGGTACCGACGAATGTGCCGCCGAGGCCGGAGCTTTCAGCCAACGCGCCTGCCACATGCGAAAGCTGCGGGCCAGCAAAGAAGAGCACGGCGGCGGCGGCCGTGAAAGTCATCGCGGTCCATCCGAGGTGAATGGGCTGAGGCTTCTCGGGGGCTCGCTGCCCCTTGGCCTCGGCCTCCGCGGCTGCTTCACGGTGCGCCCGCGCCGAAATTCGCTGATCGAGGTAGAGCACGCGGGCGCCGAGGAGATAGGCCATCAACAGCGCCCACGACCACCCGCCAATACCAAGCCAGACGACCGGGGGCAGCTTGCCGGCCGTGAGTATAGCGGTGCCAGCGAGACCGGTGAGCACGATCCCGAGCGTGGCCGATAGCGCGTGCGATGCTGCTTCCCGTGAAAACATCCGCCGCTCTCCCCGCCAGGCGAGATCGAGCCCTGCAAGGATCAGCAGATTCATCAGGCTTGAGCCGAAGAGGTCACCGGCGGCGATATCGACCAACCCGGCCCGTACCGCGGAAAGGTCGACGGAGAGTTCCGGAAGCGATGTCACGCTCGCCAGGAGGAGGCTGCCGATGAGCATTCGACCGAGGCCAGTGGCTTCAGCGATGCTGTCAGCGGCGCGAGCGAGAAACGTGCCGGCGATCGCCACAACCAGCGCCAGTCCGATGAACTCCAGAATGAGAAACGTCATGGCGTGCTCAGTTGGGGCGGGGCGGGAACCGAGCGAATCATACAAAACCATACAAATTCGCCGTGGTGAAAATGCAGCTGCGTACAATCTTTCGCTGCGTAAGCGAGGAAGGGCTGATCCGATGATTCGCATCCTGTTTCG
>JAQBZA010000479.1 GCA_027622795.1 Planctomycetota bacterium
TATGAGCAGTCCGTAAGCCCCGAGAACGTTGCGAAAGTGTCATTGACCGGGCTATCCTTCTTTGATGGTTGGCGTGGTCATGTGAGGGACACGAAGACCGAGCGGCGGGCGGGAAGAGTATCTTAACCGCTGGCTTTCGGTGCGCAGCCGACCGGTGCGCTTTGTTCCTGCGCCACACACAGACTCCACGATCCAACCATGCATGCATCTGCCCGGCTTCTCACCGCGTCGCTCCTGCTCGCGCTCCTCTCTGCTGGAGTCTCGGCCGAAGCGAAGCCGCTGAAGGTGTTCGTCCTCGCCGGGCAGTCGAACATGGAAGGGCACGCGCGGGTCGAAACCTTCGACTACGTGGGCGACGATCCCGCCACGGCCCCGCTCCTCGCGATCATGCGCGGTGCGGATGGCCGTCCGGCAGTGTGTGACCACACGTGGATTTCGTATCTGACAGGCAGCGGTGGAAACGACGGCGAAGGGGTCGGCAGGCTCACGGCGGGATTCGGCGCGCGGAGCAACCCGAAAGAGGACGGCGGCAAGATTGGCCCCGAGTTCACGTTCGGGCTGACGATGGACGCCGCCCTCGCGGAACCGGTGCTCATCATCAAGACGGCGTGGGGAGGCAAGAGCCTGCACACCGACTTCAGGCCGCCGAGCGCGGGACCGTACGAGCTCAACGACTTCCAGAAGAAGCTCTATTACGGCCCGCCCGGCCACGGAGTTCCCCAGGACATGGAGAAGTGGCTCGCCGACAAGAAGCGGGATACGGGCCACTATTACAGGCTCATGGTGGAGCACGTGCGGCGGGTGCTCGCCGACCCGCGGCGGGTCGTCCCGACCTACGACCCCGCGCAGGGCCACGAGATCGCGGGGTTCGTGTGGCTGCAAGGCTTCAACGACATGGTGGACGGGCATACCTACCCCGACCGTGGCAAACCCGGCCGCTTCGACGATTACGCTGAAAACCTCGCGCACCTCGTCCGCGACGTCCGGCGCGATCTGGGCGTCCCGCACATGCCGTTTGTGATCGGGGTGATGGGCGTAGGAGGCCTCGACGCGGAGACCGACACGCAGGAGTTTCGCAGGGCGATGCGGGCACCGGCGGCACTGCCGGAGTTCCAGGGCACGGTCTCCGCCGTCGAGACCGCCCCGTTCTGGGCCGAGGAACTCGCGGTGATCGACAGCAAGCGCGACCGGGTGCGGCAGATGGGCTATTTCCTCGACAGCAAGCACAAGGACCACGCCAACGCCGACGGCTCCATGACCGATGCCCAGAAGCGCGACTTCCTGCAGAAGTTCGAGGCCGAGCTCATCTCCCCAGCCGAGGTCGCCCTGGGGAAACGAGGTGCCTCCAACGCCGGCTACCACTATCTGGGATGCGCCAAGACGTTCGCCCTCATGGGCAAGGCTTTCGCGGAGTCGATGCTCGCGATGACAAGACCTAAGTGATCCCCTCCTCTCGCTGGGAACCGCACCGCGTGCCATCCATGTCCAGTCCGCTTCTTCCGCGCATCCGCGTCGTCTGCACGGCAGTGGCTCTCGTCATGCCACCGGCCGTCGCCGCCGACGGCCCTGTCCGGATCCCGGATTTCACCAAGGGTGACGAGATTCCGGCCAAGTCGCCCCACGACTGGAACCTGGGCCCGACCGGACTCCGTGGGTGGATGTTCTGCGACCGGCTCGTGACGACTGACGCGAGGCAGATCGCCATCACGTCCGTCGACGCCGGGTCACCGGCGGACGGCGTGCTCGCAGTGGGAGACGTGGTGCTCGGGGTGGCCGGCAGGCCGTTCTCCTCCGATCCGCGCACGGAACTGGGGCGGGCCATCACCGCCGCCGAGACGGAGGCCGGCGGTGGCAGACTCGTGCTCACACGCTGGCGCGACGGGGCCGCCGAAGAAGTCCTCGTCAAGCTGCCCGTGCTGGGTACGTTCAGCCCGACCGCGCCATTCGACTGTCCCAAGTCGAGCCGCATCCTCGAACGAGGACTCACCGCGCTCGAGGCACGCATGGCGGCACCGGACTACGTCCAGAAGACCGACGGCATTCCGCGCTCGCTCAACGCATTGGCGCTCCTGGCCGGAGGCGACGCGGCACACCTGCCGCTCGTCGCCCGCGAGGCCCGGTGGGCGGCGGAGTTCACCACGACCGGCTTCAGTACGTGGTACTACGGCTACGTGATGATGCTCCTCTCGGAGTACGTCACCGCGACTGGCGACGAGTCGGTGCTCCCCGGCCTGCGTCGCCTGGCTCTGGAGGCATCGCGGGGCCAGAGCGGCGTCGGTTCCTGGGGGCACAAGTTCGCCCTGCCCGACGGCCGGCTGGGCGGCTACGGCATGATGAACGCGCCCGGCCTGCCGCTGACGATCGGCCTGGTCATGGCGCGTGACTGCGGCGTCCAGGATCCGGAGGTGTCACAGGCCATCGACCGCAGCGCACGGCTCATCCGTTTCTATGTCGGCAAGGGTGCCGTGCCCTACGGTGACCATCCGGCGTGGACGGAGACCCACGAGGACAACGGCAAGTGCGGGATGGCCGCGATCCTTTTCCAGCGGCTCGGCGAGGCGAAGGCCGCGGACTACTTCACCCGCATGGCACTGGCGTCGCACGGCAACGAACGTGACTGCGGCCACACCGGAAACTTCTTCAACATGACATGGTCGCTTCCCGCGATCGCCCAGGCTGGCCCGCAGGCCACCGGCGCCTGGATGGAGGAGTTCGGTGGCTGGTACCACGACCTCGCGCGGCACTGGACCGGCAGGTTTCCGCACCA
>JAQBZA010000480.1 GCA_027622795.1 Planctomycetota bacterium
TGGATCGCGGCTTGGTATTCGCGGCCGGCAATCTGTAGGGCACCCTGAAAGTCGCCGCTGGCCAGAGCAGCCAAGGCCATGTCATGCGCCTGGGTGGGCACCGTTCGCTCGCCAAGGTCGAAGCCCGGCTGCGCGGAGGCCGGCTGAGCCACAGCCCACCAGGCAATGGCAACCGCGACCACACTCGTCGCGCGCCGCCCAGCCTGCTTCGTGGAGAAAGCCCTCATGCCCGTGTTGTACACCGAGCCTGCCGGCCCCGCCTGCGGCAGGCAGCCGGCTAACTGTTTGGGGGTCTGGGGAGGCTGGGCGAGAATCTGGCGAAGGGCGGGAGCGGGCCATACCGATCAAACCGGTTGGCAAAAGTTTGCGGGCTGTGCGGACCGATATCACTCGCATGAACAAGTCTCAGCCCACCATCCGACGCGGTCGCCTTTTCTTGGCAACACTCGTGGCCTCGATGGCTCTTGGGGCTGTGTCGCTCACGGGCTGCCAGGTCGACGTGGGGGGGCAGACGCTGCCAAGCCCCTACTACCTGCAGGACGACATCCAATACTTCCCGTCGGGCCCTGAATTCAAACTCTCCAAGGAGGCCGCCGCCCTGAAGGCCTACAAGGATGAGCTGAAGGGCGACGCCCCCTGCAATAACTGCGGCCACTGCGACAACTGCCGTTAGCCCGCTCGGGGCTGCCCGCCGGCTGCTTCACGAAACCCTCTGCATCCTGCCCTCGGGTTTCTTGGCGAACATCCGTTCGCTCTCGTAAGCCCGCCCTCCACTTCACGCGAGCCTCGCCATCGTGGCCTCGGCTCGCTTGGCGAACGTCCGTTCGCTCTCGTAAGCCCGCCCTCCAGGCGGGCAGCGTAAAGCGCTCTGGCGAGGGGTTGCCCGCGCCACGGAGCCGGCGTAGCTGGCAAGCGCAGGCATGGATGCCGAAGCGCAGCCAGGTCCGAGTGAGCGAAGGCCTGGAGGGCCGAAGCGAACGTCCGGCGACGTGGCACGGGCAACCCCGAAGCCCGCGAACGTCCGCCCCACTGGCCCTCGCCCTTTCATCGGTACCCCCCCGTGTCATAGATCGTGCGACCATGAGACTGGAGCCTTGAAATCCGTTCGGTGGCGTAGAGGCCGGCGAGCACAAACTCCACGCAACTGGCCCGCACCGCCGGGCTCTGGGCGGCATTGACCTCAAAGGCCTTCTCCCAGATCGCCGGCACGTCGGCCACGATCTGCTCGTAGGCTGCGCTCGGCACCATGTCGCCCACTTCGATCTTCACGCCCTGCCCAAACACCTTCGCGATCTCGTCGAGCCCATGCCGCTCCACGTATTCCTCGAACACCGTCGCAATCGCCTCGGCCACCACCGCGTCGAGCACCTGCCGCTCGCTCATCTGGTGGCTCCCCATCAAGTCGAGCTCCAGCTTGCCGAGACTCGACGAGTAGATGTGGCCCAGATCGCTGATCCGCGGAACAGCCGGCTGCTCGCCGAGCCGCACACCCCGTTGCCGGGCACTCGCGACCACCGTCTCGTAGTTGGCGATCGAAAACCGGGCTGACACGCCCGACTGCTGATCGATGAACTTGCTCTTGCGGGCGGCAATCGTGATCTGTTCGATGATCTCCTTCATGAAGGGAGGCATGATCACCGGCCACTCGCCGCCGAGGTCGACGCCCGCCTCCTGCTCGACCATCCGGATGCCGAGTTCACGATCCCGCGGGTAGTGGGTATGAACTACGGCGCCGATTCGATCCTTGAGCTGCGGGATCACCTTGCCAGACCGGTTGTAGGTGGCGGGGTTTGCTGAGAAGAGCAGCATGACATCGATGTCGAACTTCACGGGATAGCCACGGATCTGCACGTCCCGTTCCTCGAGAATGTTAAACATCCCCACCTGCACGAGTTCGTCGAGCTCGGGCAACTCGTTCATCGCAAAGATGCCGCGGTGCATCCGCGGAATGAGCCCCAGATGGAGGGCCTCCTCGCTGGCCATGCTCGTGCCGGCGGCCAGTTTCGCCGGATCGATCTCGCCGATGATGTCGGCAAACTTCGTGCCTGGGGCGAGCCGCTCGGCGTACCGCTCAGCCCGCGGCCACCAGGCGATTGGCACGTCGGCCGGATCGCACGTGGCCACGAGTCGTTTGCCGGCCTGCGTGATGGGGTGAAACGGGTCGTCGTGGAGCGGAATCGCCGGGTCGTCGAGGAAGGGGAGAGACTCGTCGAGAAACCGCACCAGGAGCCGCATGATCCGGCTCTTCGCCTGTCCCTTTTCGCCCAGGAAGAGCATGTCGTGGCCGGCCAGCAGGGCGATACTGATTTCGGGAATCACGGTGTCGTCATAGCCGACGATGCCGGGGAAGAGTTCTTCGCCGTCGTGGAGCATCCGCAGGAAGTTGCCACGAACTTCGTCTTTCACGCTGCGGCTTTGCCAGCCGCTGGTCTTCAGTTCGGCCAGGGTTTTCGCGAGACGGTCGGCACTCACGGGATGCTCCTCAGGGCTGGTGATCGGCGACGGTTCCTGGTAGGTCGGGGTTGCCCCTGCCGCATCGCCGGACGCTCGCGAAGGACATCGTGTCCTTCGCTCTCTCCCTGATGGCTGCGCTCTCGGCATCCTGCCTCCGCTTGCCCTCAAGGCCGGCTCCGCGGCAGGGGCAACCCCTCGCGAATCCGGGAACAGAAGACAGTTTAGGCGCGGCTCACAATACAGGCGAATGAAGTCAGCGACCTGAGGTCGCGGAGGCCCAAGCGAAGCGAAGCCAGGACGGCGAGCTTC
>JAQBZA010000481.1 GCA_027622795.1 Planctomycetota bacterium
TCAGGCAGCCGGCCCGCCCATCAGTCTTCCTGCTGTCAGCAACGAAGGAGAGGTTGGCAACCAGATCGACCGATTCATCCAGGCGCGGCTCGAAGCCGAGGGCCTTGAGCCGCAGCCGCTTCTCGATGACGACGCCTTCCTGCGGCGGGCCACGCTCGACCTGACGGGACGGATTCCGACGCTGGCCGAGCTCCGGCAACTTGGCAGGCAGCTTCCCACACCAACGCCGCTGGATCGTGCGGCCGTGATCGACAGCCTGCTGGCCTTGCCGGAGTGGGCCGACCACTGGACGCCCTATTGGATGGATGTACTCGCGGAAAACCCCGCACTCACGAAACCCACCCTCAACAACACTGGCCCGTTTCGCTGGTACATCCACGATGCCCTCGTCGACAACTGGGGAATGGACCGGTTCGTCACGAACCTCATTTTGATGGAAGGCAGCTCGTATCTCGGTGGCCCGGCCGGCTTCGCAATGGCCTCACAGAATGACGTGCCAATGGCGGCGAAAGCTCACATCCTCGGCACCGCGTTTCTCGGTGTCGAAATGAAGTGCGCCCGCTGCCACGACGCACCGAATCACCCGTTCAAACAGGAACAGCTTTTCTCGATGGCGGCAATGCTCAACCGCAAACCGCTGAACGTGCCCGCCACCAGCAGTGTTCCAGGAACTCCAGCCGAACTCGAGGAGATGCTGGTTACTGTCTCGGTCACGCCGGGGACGGCAATTTCGCCGAACTGGCCATTCAGGCAGTTCGGCAGCAGTGCCGCCACCACCGAAGATTCTCGCCATCAACTCGCCGAAGCGATTACCGGCCCGAAGAACCTGCGGTTTCGCGAGGTGCTCGCCAACCGGCTTTGGACTCGGCTCACGGGAGTCGGCCTCGTTTCGGAGACAAGCGACTGGACCGATCGCGAGGCATCGCACCCCGACCTGCTGCGGTTTCTGGCCCGGGAACTCCTTGTCAGCGGCGATGACGTGAAAAATCTCGCCCGACTGATCATGACATCCCGTTTCTACCAGCGGCAGGTCGTCCCCGGCATCGGCCCGCATGACACTGATGCCCGCCAGCTTCGCGGTCCAATCCGGCGGCGGCTGACTGCTGAACAGCTGGTCGATTCACTGCATACGGCAACTGGCAAGCCGATGCGGGGTGAGGTGCAGGGCTTTGGCCAAGACGGCTCACAGCCCCGTAAAACCTTTCTGGAACTTGGTCGGCCCGCCCGGGCCTGGCAACTCGTTTGCACCGCCAGCGAACGGGACCGTAACTCGCTGCGGCTACCCGAGGTCGACATGCTCAACGAACTGCTTCAGGCCTACGGCTGGCGACCCCAACGGCAAGACCCCCACGATCGGCCCACCGCGGTTCCCACGCCGCTGCAGCCGCTGATGCTCGCCAATGGCCCCGCCGCAGCCCGACTGCTCGACGCGACAGCCGACGCTCAGCTGACACAAGAGGCCATCGCCGCCAAAACCCCTGAGGCGTTCGTGCACGCAGTCAGCCTCGCCATCCTCGGCCGGCGGGCAACGGTAGACGAACGCGATCGCTTTGTCCCGTTGATCCGTGAGGGCTTTACCGATCGGCTGACTACCGAAAGCGAACGCCAGCGACCGATCTTCCGTCGCCGGATCTCATGGCGGAACCACTTCGATCCACGGGCAGACGCTCTTGTTCTTGACCGTGTCGCTGAACTTGAAGCGGGCGACCCGCCGACCCGAAGGCTGAAGCCAGTCTGGCGGGAGCAGGCAGAGGATCTCCAGTGGGCCCTCATCAACAGCCCAGAGTTTTCCTGGGTGCCCTGATGCGACACGCTTTGGCTTGAAGACGCGAATCGACCAACACCGCCACCCCAACTTTCTGCACGGAGTTCATCCATGCTTTGTACACGCCGAGATTTTCTCACCGCTTCTGCCACTGGCATCATCGGCCTGCCCGGACTCGCGGCCGCCACCCCAGCCGCAGTGACACCCGTTCTCGGCAAGGCCGAGCATGTGATCCTGCTCTGGATGGGAGGCGGTCAGTCACAGGTCGACACCTGGGATCAAAAGCGGGTCACAAAAGACGGCCGCAAGGACCCGGGTTCGGCCTACGCCGGCATCGACACGGCGATTCCAAACGTCCAGATCTGTGAACATCTCCGGCAGATGGCGCCCCGAATGGACAAGTGCGTGCCAGTTCGTTCGGTTCATCACGAGGTCATCGACGAGCACGGGGCGGCAGCCTACCGCATGCATATTGGTCGCCCGGTCAGCGGGACAATCGTCTACCCGTCGCTGGCCTCAATCGTTTCCGCCGTGAAGGGACCGGGCAGCGAACTGATGCCCAGCTATGTCCTGATGGGCCAGCGGTCCGCTGGTCGCAATCCTGGGTTTCTGGGCGCTGAGCATGGGCCGCTGGTGGTCACCTCAACAACACAGGGCCCGCGGGGCCTCACACGGCCTGCCCGGATCGGCGAATCGCGGGCCGATCGGCGAGCTGCGCTGCTCCGCGGACTCCAGCAGGATTTTCTCGCGAAAACCGGCAACGACTCTCGTGTGGCCGGTGACATCGCGGTGGCGAAGGCAGGCTTCCGGCTGGCCGGCCCGGAGTTCATGAGCAGCTTTGACCTGGAAAACGAACCTGCTGGCCTGCGGGAACGCTACGGTGATGAATTTGGCCAACGGTGCCTGCTGGCACGACGGCTGATCGAGCGGGGCTGCCGGTTTGTTGAGGTATCGTTTGACCTCAACTTCAAAAATGGCACCGGCTGGGACACCCCCAA